>NZ_JBTYMC010000047.1:0-33040 GCF_054880855.1 Streptomyces sp. S6
GTACTGCTTACTGATCGTATCCACGCGGCGGTGAAACAGCCCGGTTCCCCTTTCGCGCCGTGCCTGCCTCGTGCCCGCCTCGTGCTTGTCGAGGATCGTAGAGGCGCTCACCGGACCACCTCTTCCGTCTCCTCCGCGTCCCGCGCGACCAACTCCCGGTATCCCGGCTCCCGTTCCAGCAGTTCCCGGTGCGTGCCCGTGGCCACCACCCGCCCCTCGACCACGTACTGCACCCGGTCCACCCGGTCGAGCAGCAGCGGCGAGGTGGAGGTGACGGCCGTCGTCCGCCCGGCCCGGCCCTCCCGCAGCCGGGAGGCGATCGCCGCCTCGGTGTGGGCGTCGAGCGCGGACGTGGGTTCGACGGCGAGCAGCACCTCGGGGTCGGCGAGCAACGCCCGTACCAGCCGGACGCGTTGACGCTGGCCGCCGGAGAGGCTGCGGCCCTGCGCGGCGACGGCGGAGTCGAGGCCGCCCCGCAGTCCGCGCACGATGTCCTCGGAGGCGGCGGCCCACACCGCGCGGGTGACGGCGTCGGCGTCGCGCCGCTCACGTCCCGACACCATCTCGCGCAGGGTCTCCGCGAAGAGGTCGGCCTCGTTGTCGGCGACGAGGATGCGCTCGCGGACGTCCGCCAACGGGACGGCGTCCAGCCGGACTTCGCCCCAGGTGACGTCGGACGGCAGGTACCGTCCGAGCCGGTCGACGATCACGGCGCCGTCGGCGGGCCGCCCGCAGACGACGGCCGTCAACTCACCGGGGGCGACGCGGACTCCGGACACGGGGTCGTGCAACTCGGCGTCTCCCAAGGGTGCTTGGGCCGTCGGGTGGTCGGGGTCCGGTTCGAGGCTCAGCAGCCGTACGACGCGGCGCGCGGCGACGACGCCCCGGCTGAGCTGGTAGCCCATCTCCACGAGGAAGGACACCGGCACGACCAGGACGGCCACATAGCCGTAGACGGAGACGAGTTGGCCGACCGTGATCTCGCCCTGCGCGGCCAGCCGGGCGGCGAGCCAGGTGACGACGGACAGGAACAGCGTCGGCAGGCCGACCCCCATGGCCTGGATCCAGCTCGTCACCGCGCCGACCCGGTACCCCTGTTCCCGCAGCCGCGCCGAGTCCCGCCGGAACCCCTCCGCAAACAGCCCTTTCCCGCCGAGGCCGTTGAGGACGCGCAGCCCGCTCGCGAGGTCCCCGATCCGCGCGGTCAGCAGGCGCTGGCGTTCCCGGTACTCGGTCTCCGCGCCTTGCAGCCGGGCCATCAACGGCCCCACGACCAGGCCGAGTACGGGCATGCCGGTGAGGACGACGACGGCGAGCAGCGGCGAGACGTCCAGCAGGAGCCCGGCGACGACGACGTACATCACGACCGACCCGAACCCGGGCCCGACGGCCGTCAGGGCGAACGCGATGGTCTGGACGTCGCCGACCCCGATGGTGACGACCTCCCCGGCGACCGTCCGCCGGGGCAGCGCGGCGCCGAGCCGTACCGCCTGGCCGACGACCACCTTCACCGTGCGGAAGTTGGCGTCCATGCGCAGCCGGGTCATCGTGCGGTGGCGCATGATGCTGAGCCACGCGTTGAACGCGCCGACGGCGAACAGGGCCGTGCTCCAGCCGACGAGAGCGCTCATGTTCCCCGGTTCGAGTCCCTCGTCGACCGCCTTCGAGATCATCCAGGGCGCCGCCGCGATCAGCGCCATCCACACGGACGCGAGGGTCGCTCCGGCGACCGCCCGGCCGAGCTGGCTGCGGGTCAGCCACCACAGGTAGGCGAGGCCGCCCCGGCGGTCGGGGGTGCCCGGGTCCGCGTGGGCGTCGACCCGCGCGATCACGCGAGACTCTCCCGCCACGCCCGGTGCAGGTCCGCGAACCGGCCCGTCCCCGCGATCAGTTCGCCCGGGGTGCCGTCCTCGACGATCCGGCCGCCCTCCATGACGAGCACCCGGTCGGCGATCTCCACGGTGGACAGCCGGTGCGCGATGACGACGGCGGTCCGGCCGCGCAGGACGGTCGACATGGCGCGCTGGACGGCCTGTTCCCCGGGGACGTCCAGGGAGCTGGTGGCCTCGTCGAGGATGAGGACGGCCGGGTCGGCGAGCAACGCCCTTGCGAACGCGACGAGTTGCCGCTGCCCGGCGGAGATCCGGCCGCCGCGCTTGCGGACGTCCGTGTCGTAGCCGTCGGGCAGGGCGCTGATGAACTCGTGGGCGCCGATGGCCTTCGCGGCGCGCTCGATGTCCTCGCGGGTGGCGTCGGGGCGGCCGATCGCGATGTTCTCGGCGACGGTGCCGGAGAACAGGAACGCCTCCTGGGTGACCATGACGACGCCGCGCCGCAGTTCGGGGACGGGGAGGTCGCGCAGGTCGACGCCGTCGAGGGTGACGCGGCCCGCGGTGGGGTCGTAGAAGCGGGCGAGGAGTTTCGCGAGCGTCGACTTGCCGGCGCCGGTGGAGCCGACGACCGCGACGGTCTGGCCGGGCGGGAGCGCCAGGTCGAAGCGGGGCAGGATCTCGCCGCCCGTGCGGTAGCCGAAGGAGACGCCCTCGAACTCGACCGCGCGGCCTGGGAGTTCGCCGCGCTGGACGGGGAGTTCGCGGGGGGCGGCCGGTTCGGGGACGGACGGGGTCTGGGCGAGGAGTCCGGCGATCTTCTCCAGGGAGGCGGCGGCCGACTGGTAGGAGTTGAGGAACATGGCGAGGCGGTCGATCGGGTCGTACAGGCGGCGCAGGTAGAGGACGGCGGCGGCGAGCACGCCGAGTTCGAGGGTGCCGTCCGAGACGCGGTAGGCGCCCCACAGGACGATCGCGGCGACGGCGGTGTTGGCGATCAGGCGGGAGCCGGTGACGTAGCGGGCCATCTCCAGGAGGGCGTCGCCGTTGGAGCGTTCGTGCGTGCGGTTGAGGGCCGTGAACTCGGTGTCGTTGACGGCTTCCCGGCGGAACGCGCGGACCGGTCTGATGCCGTTCATCGTCTCGACGAACTTGACGATCACGGCGGCGATGGCCGTCGAGCGCCTGCGGTAGACGAGGCCGACGCGGCGCCGGTACATCCGGATCATCAGGTACAGCGGGCCGAAGGAGGCGACGGCGACCGCGCCGAGGCCGAGGTCCAGCCAGAGCAGCATCGCCGCGATGTAGACGAACGAGAGGATGACCGTGACGAGTTCCTGGAGGCCCTCGTCGAGGAGTTCCCGCAGGGATTCGACGTCTGTCGTCGACCGGGAGATCAGCCGGCCCGAGGTGTAGCGCTCGTGGAAGTCGACGCTCAGCGCCTGCGCGTGCCGGAAGATGCGGCCCCGCAGGTCCAGCAGGACATCCTGGTTGACACGTGCCGAGGTGACGATGAACGCGTACTGGAGGACGCCGGACAGCAGCGCGCACCCCAGATATCCGGCCCCGGCGGCGATCAGCGGTCCGTTGTCGCCGTCCCGGTACGCGGGTACGGCCGTGTCGATCGCGTACGCCACCAGCAGCGGCCCCACCTGCACCGCCGCCTGCTGCACGAGGAGCAGCAGCGCCGTCAGTCCGGCGCGCAGCTTCATCGGCGCGAGGAGGGACCGCAGCAGCACGCCGGTCGCTCCGGGCGGTGTGGGCAGGTCGTCCTGGTCGAACGGGTCCGCCGGTACCTCGGGACCCTTCTCCGGGGCGGTCGTGGTCGTCGTGGGGGCGGTCATCGGCGAGCGTCCTCCTGTTCCCGGGTGGTGGGGTCTTCGTGCGCGCCCGCCATCAGGTACGCGTACTCCGCGTTCGTCCGCAGCAGTTCCTGATGGGTGCCGACCGCCTTGATCCGTCCCTCGGACAGCAGGGCGACCCGGTCGGCGAGCAGGACGGTGGAGGGGCGGTGGGCGACGATGAGGGCGGTGGTGGTGGCGAGGACGTGGCGGAGGGCGGCTTCGACGGCGGCCTCGGTGTGGACGTCGAGGGCGGAGAGGGGGTCGTCGAGGACGAGGAAGGGGGGCCGGCCGACGACCGCGCGGGCGAGGGCGAGGCGCTGGCGCTGGCCTCCGGAGAGGCTGAGGCCCTGTTCGCCGACCTGGGTGTCGACGCCGTGCGGGAGGGCGTGCGCGAAGTCCGCCTGGGCCACCTCCAGGGCCCGCCCGAGGTCGCCGTCTCCCGATGCCGCGCCCATCAGCACGTTCTCCCCGACGCTGGCCGAGAACAGGGTGGGCTCCTCGAAGGCGACGGCGACCCGGGAGCGCAGCTCCGCGCGGGTCATCCCCTCGATGTCCTCGCCGTCGAGGGTGATGCGGCCCCCGGTGGCGTCGTACATGCGGGGCACCAGTGCCGTGAGCGTCGTCTTGCCGCTGCCGGTCGCGCCGACGAGCGCGAGGGATTCCCCGGAGCGGATGTGCAGGTCGATCCCGGCGAGGACGGGCGGGGAGTCGGGGTCGGCGTCGGGGTAGCGGAAGGTGACCCCTTCGAAGCGGAGCCCGTCCCCCTCGGCCGGCGCCCCCGCGGTCACGGCCCTCTTCTCTCCGCTTCCCTCCGCCTCCTCGTCCATCACCTCGAAGTACCGCGCGGTGGCGGTGGCCGCTTCCTGGCTCATCGCCAGCAGGAACCCGATCGACTCGACGGGCCACCGCAGCGCGAGGGCCGTCGACAGGAACGCCACGAGTGTCCCGGCGGACAGTCCGCCGTCCGCGACCTGTACGACCCCCACCATCAGCGCGATCCCGATGGCGACCTCGGGGAGCGTGACGATGACGGCCCAGATCATCGCGAGGAGCCGCGCCTTGCGCAGTTCCGTGCCCCGCAGGGTGCGGGAGAGGTTCTGGAAGGCGCGCGCCTGGCTGCGGTGGCGCCCGAACCCCTTGATGATCCGGATGCCGAGGACGCTCTCCTCGACGACGGTCGTCAGGTCCCCGACCTGGTCCTGGGCGAGCCGCGCCACGTGCGCGTACCGGTTCTCGAAGACGACGCACAGGGCGACGACGGGGACGGTGGGCCCGAGGATGACGAGCCCGAGCGTCCAGTCCTGGAGCAGCATGATGCCGACGCCGACGACGATGGTGACGGCGTTGACGAAGAGGAACGTCAGGGGGAAGGCGAGGAACATGCGCAGGAGCATGAGGTCGGTGGTCGCGCGGGAGAGGAGCTGGCCGGAGGCCCACCGGTCGTGGAAGGAGACCGGCAGCCGCTGGAGGTGGCGGTAGAGGCCGGCCCGCATGGCCGCCTCGACGGCGGACAGCGGGCGGGCGACGAGCCAGCGCCGCAGCCCGAACAGGAGTGCCTCGGCGAACCCGAGGAGGAGCAGCCACAGCGCGCCGAGCCAGACCCCGCCGGTGTCGCCGGAGGCGATCGGCCCGTCGACCATCCACTTCAGGACGAGCGGGATGACGAGGCCCGCGCAGGAGGCGAGCACGGCGACGAACGCGGCGGTGGACAGCCGCGCCCGTGCGGGCCTTACGTAGGGCCACAGCCGCAGGAGTGTGCGGACGGCTGACCGTTCGGTGGGGGGTGCGGGCTCGGCTCGGGTCACACTGGCGAGCCTACGGACCGGCACTGACATCGCCCACCGAGTTTTGGCCGGTCCGTCCTCGGCCGCTGGTCCTACGACCTGCGGTTTCCCAGGGGTTCAGGGGTGTCTCAGGGGTAGCGCCCCGGGAGATCTCAGGGTCACTTCGGGGTCCCCCCGGAGATCACCAAGTGTTCTTCCACTGTTGGTCAAGAGAAGGTTTCCGGCCAACTTCTTGACGCGCACATGACACAGGCCCTTCTCTCCTGCCACCCTTCCCACAACCGCTGCACAGCAACCCCACAGCACCACCACAACAGTTGACCGACGGTCTCCCGAAGGAGTCAGTGGTGAGCAGCAGTCCCTCCCCCAGACGCACCCACTCCCCCTACCGCAGAACAGCCGCCGCGGCCCTCGTGGGCGTGGCGGCTCTCGTCGCCGGCGCCCTCCAGTCCGGCGCGGCGACGGCGGCCCCGAAGCAGACGAGCACGAAGACCGAGTCCGTGCGGCTGACCCCCTCCCAGCGCGCCGAACTGCTCCGCGACGCGGACGCGGGCAAGGCGGCGACGGCGAAGGCGCTGGGCCTCGGCGCCCAGGAGACGCTGGTCGCCCGCGACGTCGTCAAGGACGCCGACGGCACCACCCACACGCGCTACGAGCGCACCTACGCCGGCCTGCCCGTCCTCGGCGGCGACCTGGTCGTGAAGGAGAACGCGGCCGGCGTCACGCAGGGCGTCGTCAAGGCGACGAACGCGACGGTGAAGGTCGCCTCCCTCACCCCGAAGATCGCGGCCGGTACCGCCGAGAAGCAGGCGGTGTCCCGCGCGACGGCCGAGGGCGCCCGGGGCGCGGACGCCGCCAAGGCGCCCCGCAAGGTGATCTGGGCGGCGAACGGCACCCCGGTCCTCGCGTACGAGACGGTCGTCGGCGGCCTCCAGCACGACGGCACGCCCAACGAGCTGCACGTGATCACGGACGCGAACACGGGCCAGAAGCTGTTCGAGTACCAGGCCGTCGAGAACGGCGTGGGCAACACGATGTACAGCGGCCAGGTCACGCTGGGGACGACCCAGTCGGGTTCGTCGTACACGCTGACCGACGGCGGGCGCGGCAACCACAAGACGTACAACCTGAACCGGGGTTCCTCGGGCACCGGGACGCTGTTCTCGAAGTCGAGCGACACGTGGGGCAACGGGCTGCCGTCCAACGCGGAGACGGCGGGCGCGGACGCGCACTACGGCGCCGCGGTGACGTGGGACTACTACAAGAACGTGCACGGCCGCAACGGCATCAAGGGCGACGGGACGGCCGCGTACTCGCGGGTGCACTACGGCAACGCGTACGTCAACGCGTTCTGGCAGGACTCCTGCTTCTGCATGACGTACGGCGACGGCTCGGGCAACAACAAGCCGCTGACGTCGCTGGACGTGGCCGGACACGAGATGTCGCACGGCGTCACCGCCAACACGGCCCGCCTGGTGTACAGCGGCGAGTCCGGCGGCCTGAACGAGGCGACCTCCGACATCTTCGGCACGTCGGTGGAGTTCTACGCGAACAACGCCTCGGACGTCGGTGACTACCTCATCGGCGAGAAGATCGACATCAACGGCAACGGCACGCCGCTGCGTTACATGGACAAGCCCAGCAAGGACGGTTCGTCCAGGGACAGTTGGTCGTCGAGTCTCGGTGGTCTGGACGTGCACTACTCGTCCGGTCCGGCGAACCACTTCTTCTACCTGCTGAGCGAGGGCAGCGGCACCAAGACGATCAACGGTGTCACCTACAACTCGGCCACCTCGGACGGCCTTCCGGTGACCGGCATCGGCCGCGACAAGGCGGAGAAGATCTGGTTCCGGGCGCTGGCCACGAAGTTCACATCGAACACGAACTACGCGGGTGCCCGCACCGGTGCCCTGGCGGCGGCCGGTGAGCTGTACGGGACGACGTCGGCCGAGTACAAGGCCGTGCAGGACGCGTTCGCCGCGATCGCGGTCGGCGCGCGCTCGACCGGCGGGGGCGGTGGCGGCACCGGCACGTCGTTCGAGAACGGCACCGCCGTCGCGATCCCGGACAACGGGCCGGCCGTCACCTCGTCGATCGCGGTGACCGGGCGGACCGGCAACGCGCCGTCCAACCTCCAGGTGTCGGTGGACATCACGCACACCTTCCGGGGCGACCTGGTGATCGGCCTGGTGGGTCCGAGCGGGACGGTGTACCCGCTGAAGGCGTTCAGCTCGTCGGACTCGGCGGACGACGTGGTCGCGACGTACACGGTGAACGCGTCGAGCGAGACCGCCAACGGGACCTGGCAGCTGAAGGTCCAGGACCAGGCGGCGCGGGACACCGGACAGATCAACAGCTGGAAGGTCACCTTCCCGTAAGCCGGTGATCGCTTGAAGGTCGGGCGCCGCTCCCCTGGGGGGCGGCGCCCGATCGTTTCCGGACAAGGGTTCCACGCCGCCGGGAACCGGTTGCGCCCTGCGCGCGTCGAAGCCCCTCCCGTCCGTCCGGAATCCGGCGTTCCGGCACACAGGCCGACGTAAGGGCACCGTAAGGCGGTTCCCAGAGGTTCACGCACGGCACATACCCCCACCTCACCTTTGCCGTCTCATTACCGATCCCCTGTCGGTCCTTTACCGATCTGACGCCCGTTTACATTCCAGAAACGTTTACCGGACAGGCGGTTTTCGGCCAACATCCATGCAGGGTCCTGACATGTACGCGCCCTCGGTGTCACTCTTCCCCCACCCGCCGCACAACTTCACGACTACTCCGGCCGGCCTCCCCAGCCGTGCCCGGACTCCCCCACGAAGGAGCTTGTGTGACCCCGATCTACACGCGTCACAAGCGCACCACCCTGGCCATCGCCACCGCCGTGGCCGCCGGAGCGCTGCTGACCACCGGGCTGACCACGGCCAACGCGAGCGCCACCAAGGTGGACTCCCTCAAGGCCGCCCGCACCCTCTCCGCGGCCCCGCTGCAACTCTCCGCCCCCGCCCGCGCCTCCCTCATCAAGGACAAGCAGGCGGACGCGGCGAAGACCGCGCAGCAGATAGGCCTCGGCGCCAAGGAGGCGCTGGTCGCCCGCGACGTCGTCAAGGACGTCGACGGCACGACGCACACCCGGTACGAGCGGACCTACGCCGGTCTGCCCGTCCTCGGCGGCGACCTCGTCGTCCACCAGACGGCGGCGGGCGCCGGCAAGGGCGTCACGAAGGCGACCTCGGCCACCATCAAGGTCGCCACGCTGACCCCGAAGGTCACCCCGAAGGCCGCCGAGAAGCAGGCCCTCGGTCTCGCCAAGGCGGCCGGTTCCGCCGAGACCGCCGCCGACTCCGCGCCCCGCAAGGTGATCTGGGCCGGCAACGGCTCCGCCCCCACCCTCGCCTTCGAGACCGTCGTCGGCGGCCTCCAGGACGACGGCACCCCGAACAAGCTGCACGTCATCACCGACGCGGCCACGGGCAAGAAGCTGTACGAGTACCAGGGCATCGAGACCGGCACCGGCAAGAGCCTGTACTCCGGCACCGTCAGCCTCAGCACCACCAAGTCGGGTTCGACGTACCAGCTGACCGACAACACCCGCGGCGGCCACAAGACGTACAACAAGGCCCGCTCGACCAGCTCCTCGACCGGCACCCTGCTGACGGACTCGGACGACGTCTGGGGCACCGGCACCGCGTCCAGCTCCTCCTCGGACCAGACGGCCGCCGTCGACGCCGCCTACGGCGCGCAGGTCACCTGGGACTTCTACAAGAACACGTTCGGCCGCAGCGGCATCAAGAACGACGGCGTCGCCGCCTACTCCCGCGTCCACTACGGCAACGCGTACGTGAACGCTTTCTGGGACGACGACTGCTTCTGCATGACGTACGGCGACGGCGCGGGCAACACCGACCCGCTGACCTCGCTCGACGTCGCCGGGCACGAGATGACGCACGGCGTCACCTCCAACACCGCGGGCCTCAACTACTCCGGCGAGTCCGGTGGCCTGAACGAGGCGACGTCCGACATCTTCGGCACGGCGGTGGAGTTCTACGCGAACAACGCCTCCGACCCCGGTGACTACCTCATCGGCGAGAAGATCGACATCAACGGCGACGGCACCCCGCTGCGCTACCAGGACAAGCCCAGCCGGGACGGCTCGTCCAAGGACAACTGGTCCTCGACCCTCGGCAACCTGGACGTGCACTACTCGTCCGGCCCGGCCAACCACTTCTTCTACCTGCTGTCCGAGGGCAGCGGCGCGAAGACCATCAACGGGGTCTCCTACAACTCCCCGACGTCCAACGGCTCCACGGTCACCGGCATCGGCCGCGCCAAGGCCGTCCAGATCTGGTACAAGGCCCTCACCACGTACATGACCTCGACGACCAACTACAAGGGCGCCCGCACCGCGACCCTGAGCGCGGCGTCGGCGCTGTACGGCTCGACCTCCACCGAGTACAAGACGGTCCAGGCCGCCTGGGCCGCCGTGAACGTCAACTAGTGGTCACGGTCCGATGAACAGAGCGGCCCCCGGGAGGAAGGCATTCCCGGGGGCCGCTCTACGCTTGCGCCCATGTCCGAACGGCCTTTCTCGTACGACGACGTGGGCGCGACCCGCGATCCGCACTTCTGCCCTCCGGGCTTCCACCACCTCCGTGAACGCACGCGGATCGGCGAGGGCGAGGCCGTCTTCCGGCGGGCCTCCGAGGCGGTGCTGACCTGGGAGATGCACCGCGCGATGGGCGTCGGCGTCAACGCCTCCGCCGACCGCGCCGCCCTCGACGTGGACGTCACCGTCTCCCTCGCCGGGGTCATCAAGGCGCCCTGCCGGATCGTCTGGACGGTCGAGGAGCACCGCAGGTCCGGCTGGGCATACGGCACCCTCGCCGGCCATCCCGAGTGCGGCGAGGAGTCCTTCCTCGTCGACCGCACCGGGGACGGCACGGTGTGGCTGACCGTGACGGCGTTCAGCCGCGCGGCCAAGTGGTACGCGAAGGCGGGGGGTCCGGCGGTGCGGGGGCTCCAGCTCGCGTACGCGCGCAGGTGCGGGAAGGTGCTGAAGGGGTTGTGTTCGGGGGTCGGGGAGTAGGGGCTTCAAGCGCGGGGCTTCAGCGCATCAACACCCCTCCTCCTTCGATGAGTTCCTCCGACGGCACCGCCACGATCCCCAACTCCGCCGCCGAGGCCAGCAGTCGGTGCGCGGGAAGCACCCGGACCGTGTAGCCGAACGGCCCGGTGCGGTCGAGTGAGAGGGGTCCCTCGTAGGACCAACCCCCCTCCTCGTCGGGTCCGTTGACCGGCTTCAGGGGAACGGGGGTCGCGTCGGTGATGCGGTCCTCCGCGTCGACGCGCCCGGAGAGGGCCTGCACCTGGACGTCCTCGGGGCGCAGGTCGCCGAGGCGGACGCGGACGCGCAGGGCGAGCGCGGAACCGAGTTCGGGTGTGGCGGTGGTGGTGGACGTCTCGACGTGGTCGACGGCGACCTTGTGCCAGGCGCCGCGCACCCTGCCTTTCCAGTCGGCGAGTTCACGGGCCCGCTCGGGGGTCGTGGTGCGGTGCGCGAGGGCGGCGGGGGTGTAGAGGCGGTCGACGTACTCGCGGACCATCCGGTCGGCCAGCACCTTCGGGCCGAGCCGGGTGAGGGTGCGGCGGACCATCTCCGTCCAGCGGTCGGGCAGTCCGCTCTCGCCGCGCTCGTAGAAGCGGGGGGTGACACGCCTCTCCAGCAGGTCGTACAGGGCGTCCGCCTCGATGTCGTCGCGCCGGTCCTGTTCCAGGGTGTCGCCGTCGGCGGTGGGGATCGCCCAGCCGAAGTCCGGCTCGAACCATTCGTCCCACCAGCCGTCCAGGACCGACAGGTTGAGGCAGCCGTTGAGCGCGGCCTTCATGCCGCTCGTCCCGCACGCCTCCAGCGGGCGCAGCGGGTTGTTGAGCCAGATGTCGCACCCCGGGTACAGCTTGCGGGCCATCGCCATGCCGTAGTCGGGCAGGAACACGATCCGGTGGCGCACCCGGGGATCGTCGGCGAACCGCACCAACTCCTGTACGAGCCGCTTCCCGCCGTCGTCGGCCGGGTGCGCCTTGCCCGCGACGACGATCTGGACGGGTCGCTCCGGATGCAGCAGCAGCTCCATCAGCCGGTCCCGGTCCCGGAGCATCAACGTGAGCCGCTTGTACGACGGGACGCGCCGCGCGAACCCGATCGTCAGGACGTCCGGGTCCAACACCTCGTCGATCCACCCGAGTTCGGCGCTCCCGGCACCCCGCTGGCGCCACGACACCCGCAGCCGTTCCCGTACCTCGGTCACCAGCTGTCCGCGCAACTCCCGGCGCAGCGCCCACAGTTCGCCGTCCGGCACATTCGACAGGTCACCGAGCCGCAGCACTTCGGGCGCCACCCACGTCGGCGCGTGCACCCCGTTGGTGACGGACGTGATCGGTACCTCCTCCGCGTCGAACCCGGGCCACAGCCCCGCGAACATCTCCCGGCTCACGTTCCCGTGCAGCAGCGACACCCCGTTGGCCCGCGCGGCCAACCGCAGCCCCATCACGGCCATGTTGAAGAGGTTGGGCTCCCCGCCGGGGTAGGTCTCCATGCCGAGGGTGAGGATGTCCTGCACGTCGATCGCCGGGAGTTCGGCGTCGGCGCCGAAGTGGTGGGCGACCAACTCCCGGTCGAACCGGTCGATGCCGGCCGGGACGGGGGTGTGGGTCGTGAACACGGTGCCGGCCCGCACGGCCTCCAGTCCCGCCGCGAAGTCCAGCCCCTCGGCGTGGAGTTCGGCGATCCGCTCCAGGCCGAGGAACCCGGCGTGGCCCTCGTTGGTGTGGAACACCTCGGGCGCCGGGTGCCCGGTGATCCGGCAGTACGCGCGCACGGCCCGCACACCCCCGATGCCGAGCAACATCTCCTGGAGCAGCCGGTGTTCGCTCCCGCCCCCGTACAGCCGGTCGGTGACACCGCGCTCCCCCGGGTCGTTCTCCTCCACGTCGGAGTCGAGCAGCAGCAGCGGCACCCGGCCGACCCGGGCGACCCAGATCCGCGCCCGCAGCAGCCGTCCGCCGGGCAGCGCGAGACTGACCCGCGCCGCGCTCCCGTCGCCCTCCTGGAGCTGGGCCAGCGGGAGTTCGTGCGGGTCGAGGACCGGATAGTGCTCCTGCTGCCAGCCGTCCCGGGAGAGGGTCTGCCGGAAGTAGCCGTGCCGGTACAGCAGTCCGACACCGATCAGCGGCACCCCGAGGTCGCTGGCGGTCTTGAGGTGGTCCCCGGCGAGGATGCCGAGCCCGCCGGAGTACTGCGGCAGCGCGGCGGTGATGCCGAACTCGGGCGAGAAGTAGGCGACTGCGGCGGGGAGTTCACCGGCGCCGGGCTGCCTCTGGTACCAGCGGGCGCCGCCGGTGTACGCGTCGAGGTCGGCGCCGGCGGCGGCCAGCCGCTCCAGGAACCCGGTGTCCTCGGCGAGTTCGGCGAGGCGCTGCGGGGGGACCGCGCCGAGCAGCCGCACCGGGTCTCCCACGGCGTCCCACCGCACCGGGTCGACCTCGCGGAACAGTTCACGGGTCGCCGGGTGCCACGACCACCTGAGATTCCTCGCCAACTCGGTCAACGGCCGCAGTGCGTCCGGGAGTACGGGCCGAACAGTGAACCGACGGATCGCCTTCACATCCACCTCGCCACGCGTACGGAGGGTGACACACCGCGCTGTGCGTCTCCTGGTCTCCTTCGACGGTAGTGGCTGCACCTCGGGCCGGTCCGAAAAACACCGCAACCCTTTGCTCGTCCTGGTCGGAGAGATATGGCGGCGATATGGCCGATTCCTTCCCCGTAGGCCACCTTGTGACTGTCTCCGGCGCACGAGAGGGTGCGGGAAGGGGTGCGCTCGGGCGGTGTCACGGGCGCCCGAGCGAGGAGGGGGGACAGCCGTGCGACGAAGTCCGGTGGGGGTCCTGGCGGCGGTGCTGCTGACGGCGACGGCCGTGACCGCGGTGCCCGCGCACGCCGCGGCGGAAGGGGTCGTCGTCGGGGCCGGTGAGTCCGGTGCCGTGGACGGGAGTTACCTGGTCACGCTGAGATCGGGCACCTCCGCCGAGGCGGGCCGCGAGATCGCCGCCGCGTACGGCGCGCGGATCACCCACACCTACGGGACCGCGCTCAACGGCTATGCCGTGCACGCCGGTTCGCGCCAGGCCCGGCGGCTCGCGGCCGACCCGGGGGTCGTGTCGGTCGTGCAGGACACCCGGGTGAACGCCGAGGCGGACGCGGCGAGTTGGGGTCTCGACCGGATCGGCCAGCGGTCCCTTCCGCTGGACGGCGACTACCGGGCGCCCGGGCCGAAGGGGGCGGGTGTCACGGTGTACGTGATCGACACGGGGATCAGGATCAGCCACAAGGAGTTCGCGGGGCGGGCGAGTTACGGCTGGGACTTCGTGGGGAACGACGGCTGGGCCGGGGACGGCAACGGGCACGGCACGCATGTCGCCGGGACGGTCGCGGGGGCGAGCGTGGGCGTCGCGCCCAGGGCGCGGGTCGTCTCGGTGCGGGTCCTGGACGACTCCGGCGCCGGGACCATCGCGCAGACGATCGCCGGGATCGACTGGGTCACCCGGCACGCGAAGAAGCCCGCCGTCGCCAACCTCAGCCTGGGCGGGCCCCCCAACGCCGCGCTCGACGCGGCCGTCCGCACCTCGATCAGGGCGGGGGTGACGTACACGGTCGCGGCGGGGAACGACGGGAAGCCTGCGGCCGGGTTCTCGCCGGGGCGGGTGCGGGAGGCGATCACCGTGGGGGCGACGGACCGGGGGGACGCGCGGCTGAGCTACTCGAACTACGGTTCCTCGGTGGATCTGTTCGCTCCGGGCGGGTCGGTGGTGTCCGCGTCGAACGTGAGCGACACGGCGCGGGAGGTGCGGTCCGGTACGTCGATGGCGGCGCCGCACGTCGCCGGTGCGGCGGCGCTGTATCTCGCGGATCACCCGAAGGCCACACCGGCCCAGGTCGCGGGGGAACTCGTACGGGACGCGGTGAACGGGAAGGTTTCCGGTCGGGGTACGGGTTCGCCGGACAAACTTCTCCAGGTCCCGGCGCCCTAGCGGAAGGGCTGTGGCGGCCGGTGCCGTTCACCCGGACGGCGTCGTCCTGAGGTACCGGAGTACGCGTGAGTAGTTAACCGCGCGCCGGATTGCCCACCCGAATAGGGTGGGAAGGCTCCTCCGGTACCACCCCGTCGACCCCTCCGGTACTACCCGGGTACCTCTCGGGTACCCGGTTCGCAGGACCCCGCAGGCCCACCTCCCCACATCCCTCCGCCCACCCTCGTTGACGCGGACAGGAGCGGTCATGCCCGCCACACAGCACTCGTCGGCACCCCCGACACCCCGCCCCGCACCGGAGCGACCCTCCGGTCCCCGAACAGCTCCCCCCACCGGTCCCCCGCCCGGCGCCCCGCCCCCGGTGACCGGCCGGATACCCGTGCTGGACGTCCGCCCGGCCGTCCAGCGGGGCCGCAGGCCCGCCAAGGCGGTCACCGGCGAGACCTTCGAGGTGACGGCCACCGTCTTCCGCGAGGGCCACGACGCCGTCGCCGCCAACGTCGTACTCAAGGACCAGGACGGCAACGCGGCCCCCTTCACCCGAATGCGGGAACTCGCCCCCGGCACCGACCGGTGGGGCGCGGACCTCACCCCGGACACCCCCGGACTGTGGACGTACGCCGTCGAGGCGTGGAGCGACCCGATCGCCACCTGGCGCCACCACGCCCGCATCAAGATCCCCGCCGGGATGGACGTCGAACTGGTCCTGGAGGAGGGTGCCCGGCTCCACGAACGGGTCCCCGCCACCTCCGCAGCCCTGGACGTCGCCGTCGTGGCTCTCAGGGACGACACCCTCTCCCCCGAGGGCCGGCTGCGCGCCGCGCTCACCCCCGAGGTCGACGCGGTCCTCGCCGCGCATCCGCTGCGCGAACTGGTCACCTCCTCCGAGGAGTTGCCGCTGCTGGTGGAGCGGGAGCGGGCCCTGTACGGCTCGTGGTACGAGTTCTTCCCGCGTTCGGAGGGGACGCCGGAAGAACCGCACGGCACGTTCCGCACGGCGGCGCGCAGGCTCCCGGCGATCGCCGCGATGGGCTTCGACGTCGTCTACCTCCCGCCGGTCCACCCCATCGGCACGACGTTCCGCAAGGGCCGCAACAACTCCCTCACGCCGGACGCGGACGACGTCGGCGTGCCGTGGGCGATCGGCTCCCCGGAAGGCGGTCACGACGCGGTGCACCCGGCGCTGGGGACGCTCGACGACTTCGCGTGGTTCGTGGATCAGGCGGCCGGCCACGGACTTGAGGTCGCGCTCGACTTCGCGTTGCAGTGCTCGCCGGACCACCCGTGGGTCGAGAAGCACCCGGAGTGGTTCCACCACCGCCCCGACGGCACGATCGCGTACGCGGAGAACCCGCCGAAGAAGTACCAGGACATCTACCCGATCGCGTTCGACGCGGACATGCCCGGCCTGGTCGCGGAGACGCTGCGGGTGCTGCGGCACTGGATGGCGTACGGCGTGCGGATCTTCCGTGTCGACAACCCGCACACGAAACCGGTCGTGTTCTGGGAGCGGGTCCTCGGCGAGATCGCCCGCACCGACCCGGACGTCGTGTTCCTCGCGGAGGCGTTCACCCGCCCGGCGATGATGCGCACGCTCGGCGAGATCGGCTTCCAGCAGTCGTACACGTACTTCACCTGGCGCACCTCGAAGGACGAACTCACCGACTACCTCACGGAGTTGGCGCGGGAGACGGCCGCGTCGATGCGGCCGAACTTCTTCGTCAACACCCCGGACATCCTGCACGAGTACCTCCAGCACGGCGGCCGTCCGGCGTTCGAGGCGCGGGCGGTGCTGGCGGCGACCATGTCCCCGTCGTGGGGCGTGTACAGCGGCTACGAGCTGTGCGAGAACACGCCGCTGCGGCCGGGCAGCGAGGAGTACCTCGACTCGGAGAAGTACCAACTGAGGCCCAGGGACTGGGAGTCGGCGCCGACCATCGCCCCGCTGATCACCCGGCTCAACGAGATCAGGCGGGCCAGCCCCGCGCTGCGGCAGCTGCGGAACGTGCGCTTCCACGACGCCGACAAGGACGCGGTGATCGCCTACTCGAAGACCTCGGGCTCGAACACGGTGGTGACGGTGGTCAATCTGGACCCCCACCACACCCAGGAGGCCACGGTCTCGTTGGACATGCCGTCGCTCGGCCTCGACTGGCACGAGCGAGTGCCGGTACGCGACGAGCTGACCGGCGAGATCTATCACTGGGGCAGGGCCAACTACGTACGCCTGGAACCGGGTCACCGGCCGGCGCACGTCCTCACGGTCCTGCGACCGTCCCACCCGCACATCGGAGGGTCAGCCACACGATGATGGTCAACGAACCCGTACCGGACACCTTCTCGGACACCCCCGCGAAGGACCGCGACCCCGAGTGGTTCAAACGCGCCGTGTTCTACGAGGTGTTGGTCCGCTCCTTCCAGGACTCCAACGGCGACGGCGTCGGCGACCTGAAAGGGCTCACCGCCAGACTCGACTACCTCCAGTGGCTCGGCGTGGACTGCCTGTGGCTCCCGCCGTTCTTCAAGTCGCCGCTGAAGGACGGCGGTTACGACGTCTCCGACTACACGTCGGTGCTCCCGGAGTTCGGTGACCTCGCCGACTTCGTGGAGTTCGTGGACGCCGCCCACCAGCGCGGCATGCGCGTCATCATCGACGTCGTCATGAACCACACGAGCGACCAGCACCCGTGGTTCCAGGAGTCCCGCAAGGACCCCCAAGGCCCCTACGGCGACTACTACATGTGGGCCGACGACGACAAGAGCTACCCGGACGCACGGATCATCTTCGTCGACACCGAGGTCTCCAACTGGACCTTCGACCCGGTCCGCAAGCAGTACTTCTTCCACCGGTTCTTCTCCCACCAGCCGGACCTCAACTACGAGAACCCGGCCGTGCAGGGCGAGATGATCTCGGCGCTGAAGTTCTGGCTGGACCTCGGCATCGACGGGTTCCGCCTCGACGCGGTGCCGTATCTGTACGCGACCGAGGGGACGAACTGCGAAAACCTTCCTGCAACGCACGAGTTCCTCAAGCGGGTGCGCAAGGAGATCGACGCGAGCTACCCGGACACCGTGCTGCTCGCCGAGGCCAACCAGTGGCCCGAGGACGTCGTCGACTACTTCGGGGACTACTCCTCCGGCGGCGACGAGTGCCACATGGCGTTCCACTTCCCCGTCATGCCCCGCATCTTCATGGCCGTCCGGCGCGAGTCCCGCTACCCGGTCTCCGAGATCCTTGCGAAGACCCCGGCGATCCCCTCGAACTGCCAGTGGGGCATCTTCCTGCGCAACCACGACGAGTTGACGCTGGAGATGGTCACCGACGAGGAACGCGACTACATGTACGCGGAGTACGCGAAGGATCCGCGGATGCGCGCCAACATCGGTATCCGGCGCAGGCTTTCGCCGTTGCTGGACAACGACCGGAACCAAATCGAGCTGTTCACCGCCCTGTTGCTGTCGCTGCCGGGCTCGCCGATCCTCTACTACGGCGACGAGATCGGCATGGGCGACAACATCTGGCTCGGCGACCGGGACGCCGTCCGCACGCCGATGCAGTGGACGCCGGACCGCAACGCCGGTTTCTCGTCCTGCGATCCGGGGCGCCTGTACCTGCCCACGATCATGGACCCCGTCTACGGCTACCAGGTCAGCAACGTCGAGGCGTCCATGTCGTCGCCGTCGTCGCTGCTGCACTGGACGCGCCGGATGATCGAGATCCGTAAGCAGAACCCGGCGTTCGGGCTCGGCTCGTACACCGAACTCCCGTCCAGCAACGCGGCGGTGCTCGCGTTCCTGCGGGAGTACGAGGACGACCTGGTCCTGTGCGTCCACAACTTCTCCCGCTTCGCGCAACCCACCGAACTGGACCTCAGCCGGTTCGGCGGACGCCATCCGGTGGAGCTGTTCGGCGGGGTGCGGTTCCCGGCGATCGGCGAACTCCCGTACCTGCTCACGCTCGCGGGGCACGGTTTCTACTGGTTCCGGCTGCGGGGGAACCCGGGTTAGAAGGTCCGGGCGGGGCGGTTTCCCCTGCCCCGCCCGGGGCACGCATCACTCACACCCCTACCCCTACGGCCCGTTCGGGTCCCCGGGGAAAGGACGACGTCATGGTGGACACGGCTCTGCGTCCCGGCCCCGACCTGCTCACGTCGCTGGCCCCCCTGCTGCGCGAATGGCTGCCCCGGCAGCGGTGGTTCGCGGGAAAGGGACTGCCGGTGACCGGTTTCACCCCGGTCGCCGTGACGGAACTCCTGCCCTGCGGCGGACGCCTCTCCCTCCACCACGTCCTGGCCCGCGCCGAACAGGGCACCGGCCCCGGGGACTGCTACCAACTCCTCATCGCCGCACGCGAAACACTCCCACCGCACCTCGCGCCCGCCCGCATCGGCGAGTTCGCCGGCCGCACCTACTACGACGCCCTCCACGACCCCTGGCCCGCCGAGATCCTCCTCGAAGCGATCCGCTCCGACGCCCGCGTGGGCGCCCTGCGCTTCACCCGCACCCCCGGCACCGACATCCGCCCCTCCCTCACCCCCCGCCTGGTCACCGCCGAGCAGTCCAACTCCTCGGTGATCTACGGAGATTCACTCATCCTCAAGCTCCTGCGCCGAGTCGTCCCCGGCGTCAACCCCGACCTCGAACTCCCCCTCGCCCTGACCCGCGAACACTGCTCCCGGGTACCGGCTCCCGTCGGGTGGAGCGAGGCGGACCTCTCCGGGGAGCGGTGGATTCTCGCGGTCGCCCAGGAGTATGTGCCGGACGCGGTGGACGGGTGGGAGCTCGCGTTGCAGGGGGTGGGCAAGGAACCTGGGGAGACTGGGGAGTTCGGGGGGTGGGGGGACGACGGCGGTGAGCTGAACGCCGGGTTCGGCGGCAGCGACGCGCACCCTCACCGTCGTCCCCCTCCCATACGGTTCACGGAGGACGCGCGGGCGCTCGGGCGGGCGACCGCCGAGGTGCATCAGGCGTTGGCGCGGGCGTTGCCGACGGTGACGCTCGGGCAGTCCCAACTGGGGCCGCTGGTCGAGGGGATGACGGGGCGGCTGGAGGCTGCGGTGGCGGCGGTGCCGTCGCTGCGGCCGTACGAGGAGGGGTTGCGGACGGCGTTCGGGGCGCTCGGGGAGCTGGCCGGGGAGGGGCACACGTGGGTGGCCCAGCGGATCCACGGGGACCTGCATCTCGGGCAGTGCCTGCGGACGCCCGGCGGACACTGGCTGCTGATCGACTTCGAGGGGGAGCCCGCGCGTCCGCTGGCCGAACGGCGCATGCCGCAGCCTGCGTTGCGGGACGTCGCCGGGATGCTGCGGTCCTTCGACTACGCCGCGCACACCGCCGACCCGCCGGCCCCGCAGTGGGCGACCGCCTGCCGGGCGGCCTACTGCTCGGGGTACGCGCAGGTCACCGGCGTCGACCCGCGCACCGATCCGGTACTGCTGCGGGCGTACGAGACCGACAAGGCGATCTACGAGGTGGTGTACGAGGCCCGGCACCGCCCCGACTGGCTCCCCGTCCCCCTCGCCGCGATCCGCCGACTCGCCGCCCACGAACCCCCTTCCACCCCCAGGAGGCCCCGCCCGTGACGCCCGGTGCACCGAACCCGAAGAAGAAGCCGGCCGCGAAGAAGGCGGCTGCCAAGAAGGCCGTGCCGAAGAGGAGGGCGCCGGAGAAGGGGGTGCCTGGGAAAGCGGCGACGAAGAAGGCTGCGGTGGAGGAGGCTGCGAAGGGGGCCGCTGCCAAGAAGGCTGAGGCCAAGACGACGCCCCCCGAACAGGCCACCGAACAAAGGGCGTCCGAGCAAGCCACCGCCGAGGAGACCTCCGTCGGACAGGCCGCCACGCAGAAGGCACCCGAGCAGCCCGCCGGCGAGGCGGCTCTCGCGGAGGAAGTTCTCGCCGAGCAGACCGCGCTCAGCACCCTCGCAAAGTCCGCCCCCCACACCCCCGTTCCCTCCCGGCGCCCCCAACCCCAGCCCCCCACCGCCCCGTTCGACCCCTCCGTCCCCCGCCCCGACCAGGACCGTCTCCTCACCGGCACCCACCACGCACCCCACTCCGTCCTGGGCGCCCACCCCACCCCCACCGGCGAGACCGCGATCCGCGCTTTCCGCCCCTACGCCCGCGCGGTCACCGCCGTCACGGCGGACGGCATCCGCCACCCCTTGAAAGACGACGGAAACGGTTTCTTCTCGGCGTTGCTGCCAAGCGCGCCCACCCCGTACCGCCTCTCCATCGAGTACGACGGCACCACGCACGACACCCACGACGCCTACCGCTTCCTCCCCACCCTCGGCGAACTGGACCTGCACCTGATCGGCGAGGGCCGTCACGAACGGCTCTGGACGGCGCTCGGCGCGCACCCGACGACCCATGACGGAGTCACCGGCACCCGTTTCGCGGTCTGGGCGCCGAACGCGCGGGGTGTCCGCATCGCCGGTACCTTCAACTTCTGGGACGGCACCGGCTTCCCGATGCGCTCCCTGGGCTCCACCGGCGTCTGGGAACTCTTCGTCCCCGGCATCGGGGAGGGCGAGTTGTACAAGTTCGAGATTACCCGCCCCGACGGCTCGACGACCCTGCGCGCCGACCCGATGGCCCGCCGCACCCAGACCCCGCCGGAGACCGCGTCGATCGTCACGGCCTCCCACTACGCGTGGGGCGACGCGGACTGGCTGGCGCACCGCACCGACACCCTCGTCCACGAGGCCCCGTTCTCGGTGTACGAGATCCATCTCGCCTCCTGGCGCCCAGGCTTGACGTACCGTCAACTGGCCGATCAGCTCCCCGCGTACGTGCAGGACCTCGGCTTCACGCACGTCGAGTTCCTCCCCGTCGCCGAGCACCCTTTCGGCGGCTCCTGGGGCTACCAGGTCACCGGCTTCTACGCGCCGACGGCCCGCCTCGGCTCCCCGGACGACTTCCGGTACCTGGTGGACGCCCTGCACCGGGCCGGGATCGGCGTCCTCATGGACTGGGTGCCGGCCCATTTCCCGCGCGACGACTGGGCGTTGGCCGAGTTCGACGGGCGTCCGCTGTACGAGCACGAGGACCCGCGGCGGGCCGCGCATCCCGACTGGGGAACGCTGGAGTTCGACTACGGGCGCCGGGAGGTGCGCAACTTCCTGGTGGCGAACGCCGTTTACTGGTGCGAGGAGTTCCACATCGACGGGCTGCGCGTGGACGCGGTCGCCTCGATGCTGTACCTCGACTACTCGCGGGAGGCGGGCCAGTGGTCGCCGAACGCGTACGGCGGCCGGGAGAACCTGGACGCGGTGGCGTTCCTCCAGGAGATGAACGCGACGGTGTACCGGCGCTGTCCGGGGGTCGTGACGATCGCCGAGGAGTCCACGGCGTGGGACGGCGTGACGCGGGCGACGGACTCGGGGGGTCTCGGTTTCGGCCTGAAGTGGAACATGGGCTGGATGCACGACTCGCTGGGTTACATGGCCCATGATCCGGTCCACCGCGCCTACCACCACGGCGAGATGACGTTCTCGATGGTCTACGCGTACAGCGAGAACTACGTGTTGCCGATCTCCCATGACGAAGTCGTGCACGGCAAACGCTCGTTGGTCTCCAAGATGCCGGGCGACTGGTGGCAGCAGCGCGCCAACCTCCGCGCCTACCTCGCCTTCATGTGGGCCCACCCCGGCAAGCAACTCCTTTTCATGGGCCAGGAGTTCGCCCAGGGCGCGGAGTGGTCGGAGGCCCACGGCCCCGACTGGTGGCTCCTGGACCCGGCGTACGGCGCGGAGGCCGACCACCGGGGCATCCGCGATCTGGTCCGCACCTTGAACTCGGCCTACCGCGCCCACCCCGCCCTCTGGCAGCGCGACACCACCCCCGACGGCTTCGAGTGGCTCACCGGTGACGCCGCCGACGACAACGTCTTCGCCTTCCTCCGCAAGTCCGCCGACGGCACCCCTCTCCTCGCGATCAGCCACCTCTCCCCCACGGTCCGCCACGACTACCGCGTAGGCGTCCCCGCCTCGCCCCTGGCCTGGCGCGAACTCCTCAACACCGACGCGACCCCCTACGGCGGCACCGGCCTCACCACCCCCGACCCCCTCAAGCCGGAGTCGGCCCCGTGGCACGGCCGCCCGGCCTCCCTCACCCTGACCCTGCCCCCGCTGGCCACCATCTGGCTGCGCCCCGCCTGACCCGGGCCCCGGGAATCCGGGGGTTCGGGGGTTCAGGGGTTCAGGGGTCCGGGGGCTCAACCCCCCTTCTTGGCCCCGAACATCATCCTCCGCAACGCCGCCAGCATCCCCCTCCCCTCGACCCCTGCCTCCCGGGCCGGTTCGGTGCGCCGGAGCACCACCCCCGGCGCCAGTTCGTACCGCACGGGCAGCACCCGAAGCCCTCTGACGACCGCCCCGGATCTCCACGGCAACTGGTCCTGAGGAAGGGCGAGTTCGAGCTGGGAGAAGTGGTCGAAGAGCTTGCCCACGGCCGTCGTCACCAGCAGGGTGCCGAGCTCCCGTGCGGCGGTGGGGCACTGGTGGGGCCCGGCGCCCCAGCCGAGGTGGGCCCGGGTGGAGACGGTGGAGCCGACCATGTGGGAGGCGCCGATGGCGAGGAGGTCCTGGTGGGCGGCGGCGGCCGAGGGGCAGACGACGTCCCCGGCCCGGATCAGGTAGTTGCCGAGCCGGACGTCCCGCGCCGCGAACCGGAAGCACATGTTGGCGACCGGCGGATTCGCGAGGGCCGCCCGGTTCACGGTCTCCCCCAACTGCCCGGCGGACAGGCTGCGTCGGACGGTCGCGTTGCCGCGCAGCACTTCGAGGAGGGTGTTGAGGACCATGTTCCCGGTGATGTCGTTCAGGTAGACGGCGTGCATGAACAGCTCCCGCCCGAGCTGCTCGTCGCTGAACTCCGGTTTGGTGAGCAGGAGATAGGAGGTCAGGTCGTCCCCCGGCCGGGCCCGGCGGTGCGCGGCGAGCCGGGTGAAGGCGCCGAGCGCGCGGGCGGTGGCGATCCCGGCGTCGGGGCCGCCGTCGAGCATCCGCCAGAGGTCCATGACGAGTTCGTCGCCGAGGTCGACGGGGCAGCCGAGCAGCTTCGTGGTGACCATGAGGAGCAGCGGCCGGGTGTACTGCGCGCCGAGGTCCGCGTGCCCGGTCCGGCCGGACTCGGCGGCGAGCAACGACACCAGTTCGTCGGCGTACTTGGCGACCGCCGAGCGCAGCTCCCAGCCCTCGGGGCTGCGGGCGTTCTGGAAGGGGCCGAGGGCGGAGTGCAGGACGGTGCGGGCGTTCTGGTGCTCCTCGCCGTCCATGAACATGGTCTGGCGGACCTCGTACCCGGCCAACAGGGGCCAGTCGTGCGGCAGTTCGCCCTGCGCGCGGGCCCGCCAGTACCGTACGTCGCGCCGCCACTGACTCTCGTTGCGCAACACCTCCAGGACGTCCCGGTAGTCCAGGACGAGCCACACCGGCACGCCCATCAGGCAGACGGGCGCGACGGAGCCGTGCGTGCCGCGCAGCCGGGCGTAGACGGCGCCGGGGTCGGCGTCGAACTCGGAGGTCAGCAGCGGCTCGGCGGGGAGGGAGCCGAGGGCGGGGTCGTCGGCCGGCGGGGTGGGGTGCGCGGGGTTGTTCATAGTGCCCACGCTTACCGCACCGGCCATGCACACGCAGTGACGCTCACGTGAACTGTTACGCCGGTGTGATCCCACGCGGCGCCAGCGTCAGCGCAAGTGCCTGCGGCAACGGCTTGGTATGGACCACGCCGAGGCGCTGCGTGGCCCGGGTGAGCGCCACGTACAGGTCGCTCGTACCGTATTCGCCGGGTTCGACGACGAGCACGGAGTCGAATTCGAGCCCCTTGGACTGCCGGGGGTCGAGCAGGACGACGGTCCGCGTCAGGTCGGGTTCCTCCCCCGCGCTCACCCCGTCGAGCCGCGCGGCGATCGACCGGTGCAGGGCGCGCGGCGCGACGACCGCCAACCGGCCCTCCGCCGGGGTGAGTTCGGCAACTGCCTTGGCCACGGCGGCCGGCAGGTCGTCGGTCAGCTCGGACCAGGGCTCGACTCCCGTGGACCGTACGGACTTCGGCGGTTCGAAGCCGGACCGCTCGGCGCGGACGACGGCTGCGGCGACGTCCATGATCTCGGCGGGCGTGCGGTAGTTGACGCCGAGGCGGGCGTGTTCCCAGCGGTCCTCGACGTAGGGGCCGAGGATGCCCTGCCAGGAGCCGACGCCTGCCGCCTCGGCGGTCTGCGCGGGGTCGCCGACCAGGGTCATCGACCGGGTGGGGCTGCGCCGCATGAGCAACCGCCAGGCCATCGGGGAGAGTTCCTGCGCCTCGTCGACGATGATGTGCCCGAACGCCCAGGTCCGGTCGGCCGCCGCCCGCTCGGCCGCGCTGCGGAAGTCCTCCTCCTCCTGCCGCTCGGCGAACCGCTCGGCGTCGATGATGTCGTGCGCGGAGAGGACCTCGCTGTCCTCCTCGTCCTTGTCCTCGAACTCGTAGGTCCGCGACGCGTAGGAGACGTCCAGTACGCCCTGCGCGTAGGCCACTTGCTCGTCGCGCTCGCGCTCGGCCCGCTCCCGTGCCCGGCGTTCGTCCACGCCGAGGAGTTCGGCGAGTTCGTCGAGCAGGGGCACGTCCGCGACGGTCCACGCCCGGGTGACCCGGCGGCGGATCGCGGCGGCGTCCTCGTCGACGACGTACGCGTCCGGCTCCGCGAGGAAGTCGGCCAGGACCCGGCGCGGGGTGAGCAGCGGCCACAACTGGTCGATGGCGGACCAGACTTCGGGGTTCTCGGCGAGTTCGTCGCGGATCTGCGTGATGTCGCTCGCGTCGAGGAGGCTGGACCCGTCGTACGGATCGGTGCCGACGCGCTCGGCGTACAGCTCGGTCAGCGTGTTGAGGATGTGCCCCTCGAAGTGTTCGCGGGCCGCGTTGTGCTGGAGCCGTGCGGCGCGGGTCCGTTCGCGCGCGACCTTCACCAACCCGTCGTCCAGCATGAGGACTTCACGGTCGTGCTGCACAGTGATCACCGGATCGGGCAGCGCCTGCCGGTCGCGGACGACGGCGGCGAGGACGTCGGCCATGGCGGCGCTCCCCTTCACGGCAGCCGCCTCGGGGGTGTCCGTCGCCGTCGCCTTCACGCCCGGGTACAGCTCGCCGACCGTCGCGAGGAGCACGCCGGTCTCGCCGAGCGCGGGCAGCACCTCGCCGATGTAGCCGAGGAAGGCGGGGTTCGGGCCGACGATGAGGACGGCCCGTTTGGCGAGCAACTCCCGGTGCTCGTACAGGAGATACGCGGCGCGGTGCAGGGCGACGGCGGTCTTGCCGGTGCCGGGGCCGCCCTCGACGACCAGGACGCCCTTGTGCGGGGCGCGGATGATCTCGTCCTGTTCGGCCTGGATGGTCTGCACGATGTCGTGCATGCGGCCGGTGCGGGCGGCGTCCAGGGCGGCGAGGAGGACGGCGTCACCGGTCGGGTCCTCGTGGCCGGTGCGCTCGTGGTCGCCGAGGTCGAGGATCTCGTCGTGCAGCGCCGTCACCGTACGGCCGTCGGTCGTGATGTGACGGCGTCGGCGCAGGCCCATCGGGGTGTGGCCGGTGGCGAGGTAGAAGGGGCGGGCGACGTCCGCGCGCCAGTCGACGAGGACGGGGGTACGCTCGGCGTCGTCCAGGCGCAGCCCGATCCGGCCGATGTGGTGGACGTCGCCCTTCGCGAGGTCGATCCGGCCGAAGCAGAGCGAGCCGTCGACCGCGTTCAGCGCGGCCAGCAGGCCCGAGCGCTCGGCGACCAGGATGTCCCGCTCCAGGCGTGCCTGCATCGGGGTGTTGCCCTGGGCGAGGGCGGCGGTGACGGCGGTCTCGGTGTCGCCGCGCAGGACGTCGACGCGCGCGTACAGGCCGTCGACGAATTCCTGCTCCGTGCGCATTTCACCGTCTTGAAAGTCGGTGTTTGACAATTCCACTCCCGGCCGGATATACTGTGCTCGCTGCGCTTCTTCTGTGATTTCCGTGAGGGAAGTCACGAATCATTGAATATACGCCGCGAAAACCCCCGAGCGCAATCTCGCTCGGGGGTTTTTCCGGATCAAGGCGCCGCGTTCACGCGCTCCCGGGCGCCATCACCTCCGCCAGCTCCTCCAGCAGCCGCCGCTTCGGCCGCGCCCCCACCATGGCTTTCACCGGTTCACCGTTGCGGAAAACCATGAACGTGGGCATGGAAAGCACCTTGTACGCGTTCGTCGTCAACGGATTGTGGTCCACGTCGAGTTGGACGATCTTGAGCCGGTCACCGACCTCCTCGACCAGCGCCTCCAGCACCGGTTTCATCTGCCGGCACGGCGGACACCAGTCGGCCGTGAACTCCACCAGCACCGGCAGGTCCGACCCCAGGACCTCGTCCCGGAAATTCCCGTCCGTCACGTCGTTCACCATGTTCCGCCTCCCATTTCACATTCCGGTTCCGTGATTTCCGCCGCGAGGGCGTCCTTCGCCCGCTCCGCCCGGTCGAGCTGCCCCGCCACTTTCTCCCTGACCGCCGCGAGTTCCCCGATCAGCGTGTCCAGCTCCGCGAGCTTGCGCCGGTACACCGCCAGCGACGCCGGACACGCGTCCCCCTCCGGGTGCCCCGCCCGCAGGCACTCCACGAACGGCCGCGTCTCCTCCAGCTCGAACCCGAAGTCCCGCAACGTCCGGATCTGCTCCAGCAGCCGCACGTCACCCTCGTCGTACGCCCGGTGCCCCTGCACGTCCCGCCGCGCGGGCAGCAGCCCCCGCGCCTCGTAGTACCGCAGCGCCCGTGTCGTGGTGCCGACGCGGGCAGCCAGTTCGCCGATTCGCATGTCTGCGAAGGTAAGGGTTGACGTCGGGGTCAAGGCAAGAGAGCCGGAGGCGGCGCATGGGCGGTGTCCTGAAGGGTCTGTCCCGGGTCCACTGGAGCGAACTGCGCGACGCACAGGAGGCACCGGCCGCCGGCATCCCCACCCTGCTCTCCCGGATCGCCTACGCGGACGAGCCCACCGCCCTCCTCGCCGTCGACGAACTCGGCGACGCCGTCTGCACGTTGGGCTTCGTGGTCGGCGAAGCGACGGCCCCGGCGGTCCCGTTCCTCCTCCAACTGGCCGAGGCGCCACAAGTCCCGTGCAAGGCCGAGCTGTTGGGCCTCCTGGAGAACATCTGCCGCGCCGCACAGTGGCATGCCGCCGCCTCGGCCGGGCGGGCCGGCGGCCACCGCACGGGCTACCAGGAACAGCCCGGCTGGGAGCCGGCCGCGAGGGCGGCGGTCCGCGCGGGCCGCCCGGCCGTCGAGCGGCTCGCCTCGTCCCTGCGGCCGGAGGAGGCGGAACCGGCTCACCGGCTGCTGCGGGCGATGGCCGAGGTGCCGCCGTTTCCGCAGCTCTGAGGGGGCGTCCCGGGTGGAGGGTGGGCGGAAGGCGGCGAGGTCCGCGTCGTATCTCCTTCAGCCGCGCCCTCGTCCCTCGCGGTCAGCGGACGACGCGGTAGGAGAGGTGGGTCGCCGCCGGGGTCACTGTCACCTGGGTGCGTTCGAGGGTGATCGCGGAGTCGAGCAGGCCGAACAACGGCGTGCCGCCGCCGACCAGGACCGGGATCACATGCACACGGATCTCGTCGACCAGGCCGAGCGGGAGGGCCTGCTGCATGACGGTGGCGCCATGCAGTCCGACGACCTTGTCGCCCGCCGCCTTCTTCGCCTGCTCGATCGCGCCGGCCACCCCGTCGGTGACGAAGGTGAACACCGGCGGGTACGGCCTGGTCGGCGCCTGGTGAGTGACCACGAAACACGGAACATCACCCATCGGACCGCCCTCGCCCCAGCCGCCCTCTCCCTCGTTCTTCTCGAACGACGTACGGCCCATCACCACCGCACCCCCACCTTCGACCATCCGCTCCAGGATCGCCCGGTCCTCATCGGTCGCCTGGTCGGACATCCACTCGTGCAACATCCAGGCACCGTCACCGAACGGGTTCTCCCGGCTGTCGTTCGGGCCGGTGACGTATCCGTCGAGCGAGACGGACATGTCGCAGATCACTTGTGCCATGGGGAACGCCCTCCCTCTGTCGGTGCTTCCGGATCAACGGTGTGCTGTGTACGACTCGGCGCGCGGGTCGAACTCATCGGTGACACCGAATCCCCTGGGAGGCCACCTCACGCCACCACCCCCGCCGACTCCTCCACCTCCATCAACGAAGCACTCTGCCGCTCCTCCTCGAACGCCCGCCTCCCACCCCGCAGCCCGAACAACCGCTTGGTGACGGCGATGTACAGAACGGCGAGAAGGTTCAGAACAAGGGTCGCGATCTTCAGCCAGCTGACCCGCTCGGTGAGTTCGTAGATCTCCAGAGGGAGGAACGCGGCGGTGGCGACGACCGTCAGATACTCGGCCCAGCGCTTGGCGTACCAGAGGCCGACGGCCTCGACGAGCTCGATCAGCGCGTAGGCGAGGAGGAGGGCGGCGACGAGGAGAAGCGTGTTGTGGCGGTAGCCGAACGCTTTCTGGACGGAGCCGACGACCGGGGAGTGGTCGAGGTCGTAGTGGAAGTGGCGGAAGACGGGGCGGAAGACGTCGAGGTACTCGTCGAACAGCCTGCGCACCGCGTCCTGGCTGTTGCTGAACTTCCACACGGCGACGGCGACGAGCACGATGAACACCCCGCGCACGGCCCGCTCCACCGCGAGGAACCGCAGGACGAACAGGTCCCGCAGCACCTTCCCGCGCGGCACGAGCGGCGCCCCGGACGCCGGTCCTGACCCGTGCGGCTCGCCCAGTGCGAAGTCCCCGCACCGCAGGCACCGCCAGGCGTCCCCGAGGGCGGTCGCGGCGTGCAGCCGCTCGGCGAACCGGCTCTCGTCGGGCGCGTAGGTGACATGCCCCTTGCGCGCACACGTCCGCCGATCCCAGTCGATCTTCATCCCCCGCGCCTCCACACGTGCCGCTCCGTTGACCACGGAGCGGCACGGTAGCGGTCCAAGGTGAGAACTCGACGTGAGAAACGGCGCGGCGCGCTGCGAGAACCCCGGACCACAGGTGGTCCGGGGTTCTCGTGTTTCCTTCGCCGGATGTCCGGCCCCGGTTCAGGCGGAGCCGGACACCCGGAGTCTCAGAGACCGGGGCTCACGCCTTGGCGAGTTCCTTCTCGCCGTCCGCGCGCCGCTCGCCCGCCACCTCGTCGTCGTCATCCGCGACGGCGGACTCGTGCTCGTCGAGCAGGGTCTTCTCGTCGAAGGGGAACTCGCCCGCGAGGACCCGCTGGACGCGCTCCTTGTCGATCTCCTTGGTCCAGGTGCCGATCAGGACCGTGGCGACGGCGTTGCCCGCGAAGTTCGTGAGGGCGCGGGCCTCGCTCATGAAGCGGTCGATGCCGACGATCAGGCCCATGCCGTCGACCAGCGCCGGCTTGTGGGACTGGAGGCCGCCCGCGAGGGTCGCGAGACCGGCGCCGGTGACGCCCGCCGCGCCCTTGGAGGCGACGAACAGGAAGAGCAGCAGCGGGATCTGCTCGCCGAGGGACATCGGCGTGCCCATGGCGTCGGCGATGAACAGGGACGCCATGGTCATGTAGATCATGGTGCCGTCGAGGTTGAAGGAGTAACCGGTCGGGACGGTGATGCCGACGACCGGCTTGCTGACACCCAGGTGCTCCATCTTCGCGATGAGCCTCGGCAGCGCGGACTCGGAGGACGAGGTGGAGAGGATCAGCAGGAACTCCCGGCCCAGGTACTTGAAGAGCGAGAAGATGTTGAGACCCGTGACCAGCTTCAGGATCGTGCCGAGGACGACGATCACGAAGAGGAAGCAGGTGATGTAGAAGCCGATCATCAGGACGGCGAGGCTCTTCAGCGCGTCGACACCGGCCGAACCGGTGACGGCGGCCATCGCGCCGAACGCGCCGACCGGAGCCGCCCACATGATCATCCCGAGGACGCGGAAGACGAGGCGCTGGATGTGCTCGACACCGCGCAGCACCGGCTGGCCGGCCTTCCCCATCGCCTGGAGCGCGAAACCGCAGAGCAGCGCGACGAACAGGGTCTGGAGGACCTCGCCCTCGGTGAACGCGGAGACGATCGTCTTGGGGATGATCCCGAGCAGGAAGTCGGTGGTGTCCTTGGCCTCGGCCGACACCTGCGCCTGACCGGTGTGCCGGACCGCCTCGGTGATGTGCAGACCGCTGCCGGGCTCCAGGATGTTGCCGACGACGAGGCCGATGGCCAGCGCGGCGAACGACATGACGACGAAGTAGCCGAGCGCGATACCGCCGACTGCGCCGACCTTGGCGGCCTTGCGGACGGAGCCGATGCCGAGCACGATCGTGCAGAAGATGATCGGGGAGATCATCATCTTGATCAGGTTGACGAAGCCGGTCCCGATCGGCTTGAGCTCGACGGCGAAGTCCGGGGCGATCAGGCCGACCGCGATTCCGAGGGCCACCGCGGCGATCACGGCGATGTACAGATAGTGGGTGCGGTCCCGCTTCGCAGCGGGAGCGGCAGGTGCCGTATCGGGGGTGCTGGCGGCCACGGCTGCCCTCCTTGACGTCGTCGTCGGCATCTCACCGGCGTGCGGCTCACGTCCGGGGGATAAGGGGAATGCGGTGACTATCTCCCGCCTTGTGAGGGCGGTCACCCTTCCGTTCATTTAGTTCACGCCACGGACGGAAGGCAGACTGGCCATATGCGCCTCCGTGTCCCCCGTCCCCGCAGCCTCGCCGGTCAGCTCTTCGGCATGCAGGCGGTGCTGATAGCGGTGGTCGTGGCGGGGTACGCGCTGTTCAGCTACCTCAGCGACGGACGCCAGGCGGAGGACGCGGCACGCCGGCAGGCCATGGCCGTCGCGCGGTCGGTGGCCGATTCGCCGTCGGTGCGGGAGGCGATCGGGACGGGGGATCCGTCGGCGCGGCTCCAGCCGTACGCGCTCAAGGTCATGAAGGACACCGAGGTCGACTTCGTCACGATCATGAACCCGAAGGGGATCCGGTGGACGCATCCCGATCAGGCGCAGATCGGGCAGCGGTTCCTGGGGCACATCGAGCGGGCGGTGAAGGGGGAGTCGTTCACGGAGAAGTACACGGGGACGCTGGGGGAGTCGGTGCGGGCGGTGACGCCGATCTGGTCGAGCGATGCGGCGGAGGCCGCTGGAGCCGGAGGTGGGGATCGGATCATCGGACTGGTGAGTGCCGGGATCAAGATCGAGGTGATCAGCAAGCGCGTACAGGAACAGGTCACCGCCCTCTTCGGCGTCGCCGGCGGAGCCCTCGCGCTCGGCGGCATCGGTACGTACGTCATCAACGCCCGCCTGCGCCGCCACACCCACGGCATGAACGCCGGCGAGCTCAGCAGGATGCACGACTACCACCAGGCCGCCCTGCACGCCGTGCGCGAGGGGCTGGTCATGCTGGACGGGCAGTACAGGGTGGCGCTGATCAACGACGGCGCCCGGGAGCTGCTCGGCGTCGGCCCCTCCGGCACCGTCGGGGACTCCGTCGCCGAACTCGGGCTGCCCGCCCCTCTGACCGGCGCGCTCCTCTCCTCCGAGCCGCGCGTGGACGAGGTGCACCTGACAGCCGACCGGGTCCTCGTCGTCAACACCTCCCCCGTCTCCGGCGGCGAGCGGCGCGGGACGGTCGTCACGCTCCGGGACGTCACCGAACTCCAGTCCGTCATGGGCGAGTTGAACTCCGAGCGCGGCTTCACGCAGGCGCTGCGCTCGCAGGCCCACGAGGCGGCGAACCGGCTCCACACCGTGGTGTCGCTGATCGAGCTCGGCAGGGCCGACGAAGCCGTCGAATTCGCCACCGCCGAACTGGAGTTGGCCCAGGCGCTGACCGACCAGGTGGTGGCGGCGGTGAGCGAACCGGTGCTGGCGGCCCTCCTGTTGGGAAAAACGGCCCAGGCGAACGAACGTGGCGTGGAACTGGAGGTGTCCTCGTCGAGCCGCCTGGACGACGGTGTCCTCCCGCCCGCCCTCCCCGCCCGCGACCTCGTGACGATCCTCGGCAACCTCATCGACAACGCGGTGGACGCCGCTCAGGGCAGCGTCGGCGCGCGCGTCTCCGTAACCGCTTACACAACGGAGACCGAGCTGGTGTTCTCGGTCGCCGACACCGGCACCGGCGTCGCCCCCGGCGACACGGAGAAGGTCTTCGAACGCGGCTTCACCACGAAACCCTCCGGCCCCGGGGGGCGCGGACTCGGCCTCGCTCTGGTACGACAGGCCGTACACCGGCACGACGGAACCCTGTCGGTGTCCGCCGCCGAGGGGGGCGGCGCGGAGTTCGTGGCACGGCTGCCGTTGCTGTCGGGCGTGCCGGTTTCTGGAGGGGGAGCGTGAGTATGGGTGCGGGGTCGGAAACAGGGCCGGTGGCCGGTATCGCGGCGGGCACGGGCTCAGGGGCTGGTGCCGGGCCGAGCTCGGGGGCTGGTGTGGGGCCGGGTTCGGGCATGGGCGTCGGCGCCGGTTCCCAGACAGGCGCGGGCGCGGGCTCGGGCTCGCGCGGGGGTGCGGATTCGAGTGCCGGGGCGG
>NZ_JBTYMC010000048.1:0-32979 GCF_054880855.1 Streptomyces sp. S6
GCGGCGGCGCCCCGCCCAGCCCGCGGCCGTCAGCGGCGGCTGGCGCCCGTCCAGCCGGGCCCGCTCCAGACCCGCCTCGTACGCGGTGTACGCCTGCGGACTGGTGAACCACGGACGGGGGTCCTCGCCGAAGAAGAGAGCCCGCTTGGCGAGGACGTACCCGAACTCCTCCGGCGTGAGATAGCCGAGCTTCTGGGACGCCTCGCCGTGCTCCCGGTAGGCGTCCAGGAGGAGCCAGCCCGCGCCCAGGTAGGTGGCCGCTGTGTCCGTCAGGATCTCGTTGTCCCGGGTGCCGGGGAACGCGAGGTCCAGACGGTGCAGGTACACGTGCATGATCTCGTGCGCCAGCGCCGCGCCGATGTCCTCGCGATGCGTGCGGAAACGGTCGTTCAGCTCGACGAAGTACTCCGGGCCCGCCGTCAGCTCGATGTTCGCCGCGTGCTCCATCTCACGGAAACCGACGATCAGCCGCGCGTCCGGCAGCCGGTAGTGCCGGATCAGCTCACGCGCCACCCGCTGCACGCCCAGATGAAGATCGTCCGTGTCGCAGAACGCCACGTCGACCGGCGGGACGCTCGTCGAGAACGTGGCGACCGTGTCGTAGGACAGGCGCCGGTACAGCGCCGTCACCGCGTCCCGCACCGTCTCCAGATGCGGGAAGCCGTGCTCGACCGGTCCGCCGTCACCCACACCGCACCCCCTCGGACGCCGTGCACTCCTCCACCACTGTACGAGGATCGCGCGAGGACGGTACGAGGGCCGTAAGAGGGGTGCGTGAGGGGTGCGTGAGGGGTGTACGAGGGGTGGACGCCCCCGAGCCCCGGCGGCCGAACGGATTAGGGTGAATGTCCATGACCACCAGCACCACCGGAAACAGCGCCGACGACCCCGAGGTCCGGGCCGAACTGAGCCGGCTGCGCGACAGCATCGACAACATCGACGCCGCCGTCATCCACATGCTCGCCGAGCGTTTCAAGGCCACCCAGCAGGTCGGCTACCTCAAGGCCCGCCACCACCTGCCGCCCGCCGACCCCGCCCGCGAGGCCCGCCAGATCACCCGCCTGCGCGGCCTCGCCGAGAGCGCCAAGCTCGACCCCGCCTTCGCCGAGAAGTTCCTCAACTTCATCGTCGCCGAGGTGATCCGCCACCACGAACGCATCGCGGAGGACACCGCGCGCTGAAAACGCTTTCACAGAGGTGGGCGAAAGCCGCCAACCGATCCGCCTCTGTGCCCCGCACCCCACATCGGGCAGCATGGCACCCATGTCCGTACTGAAGCGCGACGAAGCGCTGATCCGTGCCGAGCTGCTCGATGTCCACAGCTATGCAGTCGATCTCGATCTCACCACCGGAGACGAGACGTTCCACTCCTCGACCGTCATCCGCTTCACCGCGCGCTCGGGCGCGGACACCTTCGTCGAGCTGAAGCCGGCCGAGCTGCGGTCCGTCGTCCTCGACGGGAAGTCCCTCGACACCGGGAAACTGAGCGGCAACCGCTTCCCCCTCAAGAAACTCAAGGCCGGCGAGCACGAACTGCGCGTCGAGGCGACCATGCGCTACTCCCGCACCGGCGAGGGCATGCACCGCTTCACCGACCCCGCCGACGGCGAGACCTACGCCTACACCCAGCTCTTCATGGAAGACGTCCAGCGCGTCTTCGCCGCCTTCGACCAGCCCGACCTCAAAGCGACCTTCGACATCACCGTCACCGCCCCCGACGGCTGGAGCGTCCTGTCCAACGGCGTCACCGAACACCTCGGCGAGGGCCGCTGGCGTGCCGCCACCACCCCCCTCATCTCCACCTACCTCGCCGCCGTCGCCGCAGGCCCCTGGCACACCGTCCGCACCGAACACCGCGGCCTCCCCCTCGGCCTGCACTGCCGCCGTTCCCTCGCCGCCCACCTCGAAGCGGACACCGACGAACTCTTCGAGATCACCCGGCAGTGCTACGACCGCTACCACGAGTACTTCACCGAGCCCTACCCCTTCGACTCCTACGACCAGGCGTTCGTCCCCGAGTTCAACGCGGGCGCCATGGAGAACCCCGGACTCGTCACCTTCCGCGACGAGTTCGTCTTCCGCTCCGCCGTCACCGACACCGAACGCCAGACCCGCGCCATGGTCATGGCCCACGAGATGGCCCACATGTGGTTCGGCAACCTCGTCACCCTCCGCTGGTGGGACGACATCTGGCTGAACGAGTCCTTCGCCGAGTACATGGGCTACCGCGCCACCGCCGACGCCACCCGCTTCGCCAGCCCCTGGACCGAGTTCGGCGTCTCCCGCAAAGCCTGGGGATACGACGCCGACCAGCGCCCCACCACCCACCCCGTCGCCCCCGACGACGTCCCCGACACCGCCTCCGCCCTCCTCAACTTCGACGGCATCTCCTACGCCAAGGGCGCCTCCGCACTCCGCCAGTTGGTGACCTGGCTCGGCGACGACGACTTCCTCGCCGGCATCAACACCCACTTCGCCCGGCACAAGTTCGCCAACGCGACCCTCGCCGACTTCATAGACTCCCTCGCCTCCGCCACCGACCGCGACGTCCACGCCTGGGCCGACGCCTGGCTGCGCACCACCGGCGTCGACACCCTCACCCCCGTCGTCGCCGGCACCGGCAGCGCCCACACCCTCACCGTCGAACACGCCGGCACCCGGCCCCACCGCATCGCCGTCGGCCTCTACGACGGCGACGCGGACGGCCTCGTCCCGCGCCCCCGCCTCGAACTCGACGTCCCCCAGAACACACCCCACGACCTCGGCAAACGGCCCGCGCTGCTCCTCCTCAACGACGGCGACCTCACCTACGCCAAGGTCCGCTTCGACGCCGAGTCCTTCACCGCCGTCCGCACCGCGCTCGCCGGGCTCCCCGACCCGGTGAACCGCGCCGTCGTCTGGAACGCCCTGCGCGACGCCGTCCGCGACGGTGAACTCCCCGCCGCCGCCTACCTGGAGACCGCCCGCACACACCTCCCGCGCGAGACCGACCTCGCCGTCGTCGAAGCCGTACTCGCCTTCGCGACCAGGGAGTTGGCGGGGCGCTACCTCAACGCCGAGGAACGGGCCGGGGCGCTGACCTCGCTGTGCCTGCTGTGCAAGGACATCCTGCGGCGCACCGAGGACGGCGACAGCCCCGGGCTGCGCCTCATCGCCGCCCGCCACTTCATCGACGTCGCCCAGCACCCCGACACCATCGCCGCGTGGCTCGCCGACGAGACCGTGCCGGGTGGGCCCGAGCTGGACCCCGACCTGCGGTGGCGGATCCTCGCGCGGCTCGCGGTGCTCGGAGAGACCGAAGAGGCCGCCATCGCCGCCGAGTTGGAGCGCGACCCCTCCGCGACCGGACAGGAAGGCGCCGCCCGCTGCCGGGCCGCCCTCCCCGACGCCGACGCCAAGGAACGCGCCTGGGCCGCCATGTTCTCCACCGACGACCTCTCCAACTACCTCCTCACCGCCACCGCCCAAGGCTTCTGGCAGCCCGAACAGGCCGAACTCCTCCGGCCGTTCGTCGCCCGCTACTACACCGACGCGGTACCCGTCGCCCAACGCCGCGGCCCCGCCATCGCCACCGCCATCGGCACGTGGGCCTTCCCCTCGCACGCCGTCGACACCGAGAACCTCCGACTGGGGGAGGCATGCCTCGCGGAAGCCGGGCCCACACCCGCGCTGCGGAGGAAGCTGGCGGACCAACTGGACGACCTGGGGAGGGTGTTGAAGGCTCGGGGGGTTTGAGGGGGCGGACGCGCGGCTCGTGAGAGGGGCCGCGCGTCCGGGGGGAGTTGAGGCTGTGTCGTGCGTGCCGGGTGCGGCGGGTCGTAGAAGCTGATTTTCTCCGTGTACGCGTACCACTTTCGGGTCTGATCGCTCGGGTTTGCGGGTGCGGCGGCTTTGGTGGGGACATGCTGGGGCTCTCACCTCCGTCCCCCGCCCATCGGCCCCCCTCGAAGGACCCCGCATGAGCCTGCCGCCCCTCGCCTCGGGTCCACACAGCGCCGACGCGCTGAGGCCGCTGCTCGACACGGTTCTCAGCGCGCTGGAGACAGGGCGACGGGCGCGGGGCGGGCCCCTCCCCGCGGGCGGCCCTTCCGCGGTCGCCGAGCGCGTACGGGAGGCCGTGGGCGAGGTGCTGCCGGACCACGGGGACCCAGAGGCACTCACCGCCCTCATCCACACCCTCACCGAAGGCTCCGCCGACCCCGCCGACCCCCTCTGCGCGGCCCACCTCCACTGCCCACCGCTGGCCGTCGCGGCAGCGGCCGACCTGGCAGCCTCGATCCTGAACCCGTCCCTGGACTCATGGGACCAGGCACCTGCCGCCTCGGAGCTGGAGACGCTGATGACGGCGGCCCTGGCCCGGGAGGTGTACGACGACGTCGCTACGGGGGACGGCGCTACGGCTGACGCCCTCCTCGCGGGCGACACCGCTCCGAAGGCCGACACACCCGCCCTCGGGGGCCACGACACCCCTCGACCACCGACCCTCGACGCCACACACCCACACGCCGCCCCGGCTGCGGGCAGTCGTGACTCTCCCCGTGCCCTAAGGGCCTGGGAGGCACCCCCAGGGGGCCGCACCGGTGGGCGTGGCGGTGGCCCGCAAGTGCGGGTGAGTGACAGCGCTTCCCAGCTCGGACACCCACACAGCCGCACGCACGCCACAACCCCAGCCCCACCGCACCCGCCCCTCACCCCCGACGCCCTCATCACCACCGGCGGCACCGAGTCCAACCACCTCGCTCTCCTCCTTGCCAGAGAGGCCTGCGGCGGTAGTGTCCGGCTCGTCTGCGGGGCCAACGCGCACCACTCCCTCACCCGAGCCGCCTGGCTCCTCGGCCTCCCCGAGCCCGTCGTCGTCCCGGCCCCGGCCGGTGTCCTCGACCCCGTCGCCCTCGACGACGCGCTGGGCCGGCTCACCGGACCCCTCCTCGTCGCCGCCACCGCCGGCACCACGGACGCCGGGCTCATCGACCCGCTCCCCGAGATCGCCGCCCGTTGCGCCGCGCACGGGGCGCGGCTGCATGTCGACGCCGCCTACGGCGGAGGCCTGTTGTTCAGCGCCCGGCGCCGGGAGAAGCTCGCCGGGCTACGGTCCGCCGACACCGTCACCCTCGACCTGCACAAACTCGGCTGGCAGCCGGTCGCCGCAGGAGTGCTCGCCGTACGCGACGCCACCGACCTCACCGCCCTCCACCAACGCGCCGACTACCTGAACGCCGACGACGACACAGAGGCGGGCCTGCCCGATCTGCTGGGGCGTTCGCTGCGGACGACACGGAGACCGGACGTCCTGAAAGCCGCCGTGACGCTGAAAACCCTCGGCCGCACGGGACTCGGCGAGCTCGTCGACCAAGTCTGCGACCTCGCCCAGGAGTTCGCCGACCGAGTCGACACACACCCCGCCTTCGAACTGCACGCCCGCCCGGTCATCAGCACCGTCCTGTTCAGACCGAGGAACGCCGACACCGCCACCGTCCGCCGCACCCTCCTCGAACAGGGCCGGGCCGTCCTCGGCCGGGCCCGCACCCACGACGGACGGCTCTGGCTGAAGGCCACCCTCCTCAACCCCCACACCCGGCCGGCCGACCTCGACCGCCTCCTGGAACTCGCGGAAGGAACCACCCCCACATGACCGACGCCCCCGCACCAGCCGACCCCCCGCGCGACCTCGTCGGCATCGGCATCGGCCCCGTCAACCTCTCCCTCGCCGCCCTCGCCCACCCCCTCACCGGACTCGACACCGTCTTCTACGAACAGCGCCCCGGCTTCGACTGGCACCCCGGCCTCCTCATCGACGGCACCCGCGTCCAAGTCCCCTTCCTCGCCGACCTGGTGACCCTCGCCGACCCCGCCAGCCCCTGGACCTTCCTCAACTACCTCAAGAGCCTCGACCGGCTCTACCCCTTCTACTTCGCCGAGCGCTCCCACATGCAGCGCGCCGAATACGACGCCTACTGCCGCTGGGTCGCCGGACACCTCCCCGGACTCCACTTCCGCCACCAGGTCGACGCCGTCCGCTGGAACACCGAACGCGCCCTGTTCGAAGTCGACTTCACCCACCTCGACGCCGAAGGCGAAGCCGAGGCCCTCGGCCGCACCCACACCCGCAACATCGCCCTCGGCGTCGGCAGCGAACCCCACATCCCCGACCCCCTGCGCCCCCTCGTCGACGCCCCCGGCGTCCCCGTCGTACACGCCGCCGACTACCTCGACCACCGCGCCACCCTCCTCACCGCCGGCCACGTCACCGTCGTCGGCACCGGACAGTCCGGCGCCGAGATCTTCCTCGACCTCCTGCGCCACCGCCCCAAGGGCCGCGAACGCCTCCACTGGATCGGCCGCAGCGAAGCGTTCGCCCCCATGGAGTACTCCAAACTCGGCCTCGAACACTTCACCCCCGACCACACCCGCTACTTCCACGCCCTCCCCGAACCTGTCCGCGACGAACTCCTCGCGAGACAAGGCCACTTGCACAAGGCGATCGACGCCCGCACCCTCGCCGCCATCCACGACGAGCTCTACGACCGCACCCTGCACGGCGGTTGGCCCGACACCGTCATGACACCCGGAGTCCGCGTCCGCACCGCCGGCCGCATCGCCACCACCAAAGTCGAACTCCACCTCGACCACATCCAGCAGGGCACCCGCTCCCGCCTCACCACCGACGCCGTCGTCCTCGCCACCGGCTACCGCGAACGCCCCCTCGACCGCCTCCTCGCCGGACTCGACCCCCACCTCCGCCGCGACAACGCCGGACGGCCCCTGATCGACGACCAGTTCCGCCTCGTCCTCGACCCCGCCGTCACCGGAAACATCTACGTCCAGAACGCCGAACGCCACACCCACGGCGTCGGCGCACCCGACCTCGGCCTCACCGCCTGGCGCAGCGCCACCATCCTCAACTCCCTCACAGGGAAAGAGACCTACCCGATGCCCGCCCGAACGGCCTTCACCACCTTCGGACTTGAGGCCAGCCCCCGAGTCCCCGCCGCGAGGCAGCCCCGCATCCTCACCCCGCTCGTCGAAGGACGCTGACAGCAAAGGGGAGTTGCCCGAACCCGCGAGCAACTCCCCCTCCAAGAACGCCTAGAACACCGGCGTCCCGTTCCGCGTCAGCTTCCAGCTCACCGACGCGAAGTCCTTCGGGTCCAGCACACCCTTCGCCGTCACCCACTCGGAGATCCGCGTCCGGATCTCCGTCGACTCCGCCCACAGCTCCTTCGCCGCAGCCACATGCGGGAACGCCCCGCCGCCGTTCGCACGGTAGTTGTTCACCGCGAACACGAACTGCTGAGCGTCGTCCAGCGCCTTGCCCTCGAACGACAGGTTCCTGATCCGCGAACCCACCGGCTGCGCGACGTCGATGTCGTACGAAAGCCCCGACACGTAGTCGTAGTTGTAGTCCGGACGACCACCCGCGTTCGTCAGCTTCTCGACGTCCACCACCGCGTCCGGCGCCGTCTGCACGAAGTACCCCGCCGAAAACTCCAGGTACGCCCGCACCTGCGCACCCGTCATCAACTTCGCGACCAGCGTGTTGTCGTACACGTACAGCGACGACAGATCCCGGATCGTCACCTTGCCCGCCGGGATCTCCGACGTCCGGGAGAACGGCGAACCCTGCGAGATCACCGGCAGCGACGCGTACGACGTCCCCGCCAGCGCCGCCTTCACGACGTCCTCCTGGACCTTCGTGATCAGGTCGATGATCGGGGCGTCCTTGTACCGCGCCTCGACCGTCGTCAGCGTCACCGTCGCCGTACCGACCACCTGGTTGACGTACTTCACGACCTTCGCGTGCTCGTCGCTCAACAGCCGCGTGATCTTCGGGTCGTCCGCCACGGAGTTGGAGTTCAGCACCTTCGACGCGACCGACTCGACACCCCAGCGGCCCTTCTCGAAGACCAGCCCGATGTCGAACACCGACAACCGCTCCGCGTACGCCAGCGGCTCCGAGATGACCACCGTCCTACCGGTCTTCTCGTTGACGACCTTCAGCTCCGGGATCTCCACGTGCGCGTGCCCGATCAGCATCGCGTCGACCCCCGGCACCTGCTTCGCCACGAGCGCCGCCGCGTTCTCGATGTGCGGCAACTGGTCACCGTACGAGGACGTGCCGGAAGAGCCGGAGTGCGCCGAGATGATCACGACGTCCGCACCCAGCGCCTTCAGCTTCGGCACGTACTTCGCGGCCTGCTCCTCAAGCCCCGGGAACGCCAGCTTGCCCTGCACGTACGCCTTGTCCCAGATCGCGATACCCGGGTTCGTCAGACCGAGGATCCCGACCCTGACCGGCGGCGCACCCTTCGGGCACAGCGTCTTGATCACGTACGGCTGGAACGCCGGCTTCAGCGTCTTCGCGTCCACCGCGTTCGCGCCGAGCAGCGGGAACCGCAGCTGCGACTCGAACTTCCGCAGCGTCTCGATGCCGTAGTTGAACTCGTGGTTGCCCAGCGCCGCCGCGTCGTACCCGATCGCGTTCATCGCCTGCGCCATCGGGTGGACCGGACCACCCTTCGCGGTGATCGGGTCGACCTTCGCGTAGTAGTACGTCAGCGGCGTGCCCTGGATCGTGTCGCCCGCGTCGATCAGCAGCGTGTTGTGCCGCCCCTTCTCCGCACGGATCTGGTTCACCAGCGTCGAGATCCGCGCCAGACCCTGCGCGTTGCCGGCCGCGTCCTTGTACTCCGCGTCCTTGAAGTAGTCCCAGTTGAAGACGTGACCGTGCAGGTCCGTCGTCCCCAGCACGGTGAACGAGTACCGCTTCGGCTGCTTCGGACGAGGCTTCGTGGACGCCTGCGCCTCAGCCGCCGCCGCACCCGCGATCGCCACCCCCGCACCGGTCACGGCGGACTTCTTCAGAAACTTGCGGCGGTTCAAGGGCATGTCTCGCACTCCTCGGGGAATCGTAAATGACGCGCGTAGATTCTGACCCGTCCATGACCGCCCGCAACAGATACAGAAGGTTGCGATCAGATGACCTGACGGGGTCGAACCGGCCATGCCAGAGTGTCCCGCATGACGAACGGAACCGCCGACGCGCCACAGCTCACGGTTCGGGGAGAGGCACACGTGGAGGCCGAACCCGAAGTCGCACGCATCGGGGTGACCGTGACCGCGGAAGGACGCGACCGCCGAAAAGTCCTCGACGATCTGACCCGGGCCCACACCGCCGCCCTCGACCTCGTCGCCACCTACCCCGTCGACCGCGTCTCCACCGGAGCCGTCTCCGTCGCACCCGCCTTCGTCCTCGACGAGCCGCACGGACAGGTCATGGGCCACCAGGGCCGCGTCCGCCTCGCCCTCCGCGTCACCGACTTCACCCTGCTCGGCGAACTCGTCACCCGCCTGGCCGACCTCGACCTCACCGCCGTCGACGGGTCCCACTGGGAACTGCTCCCGGACTCCCCCCTCCCCGCCGAAGCGCGGCGCGCGGCCGTACAGGAAGCCGTCCAGCGTGCCCGCGAGTACGCCGACGCACTCGGCACCACCCTCGCCGCCCTCATCGAACTCACCGACGACGCCGGACGCACGCCACGCCCCCGCGCCGACTTCTCCCGGGCGGCACGGAGAACCGCCGCCGGACCACCCGCCCCCCTCGACCTCGAACCTCCCCTGCTCACCGTCGAAGCCGCCGTCGTCGCCCGCTTCACGCTCCACCCGCCCACGCTGGAAGCCTGAAATATGCTCATCAGAGCATCGGCCCGCACACTCCAACACATGTCAACAACCCTTCACGCAACGGTTGTTGGGCGTCCATGCAGCGCCGAATTCCTACCCGGCGGTAGGGCCTAGGCTCGACCCATGCGCCGAGCGAAGATCGTCTGCACCCTGGGGCCCGCCACCGACTCGTACGACCAGATCAAGGCCCTGGTCGACGCCGGAATGGACATCGCCCGCCTCAACCTCAGCCACGGCACCCACGCGGAACACGAGAGCCGCCTCCAGCGCGTCCGCAAAGCCGCCGAGGAGTCCGGGCGGGCCATCGGCATCCTCGCCGACCTCCAGGGGCCCAAGATCCGCCTCGGCACCTTCACCGAAGGACCCGTCCTCCTCGAACGCGGCGACACCTTCACCATCACCGTCGAAGAGGGCGCCGAAGGCGACGGCCACTCCTGCGGCACCACGTACGAGGGCCTCGCCCAGGACGTCACCCCCGGCGAACGCATCCTCGTCGACGACGGCAAGGTCTGCCTCCAAGTCACCTCCGTGGCCGGACCCCACGTCCACACCGAGGTCATCGAAGGCGGCATGATCTCCGACCACAAAGGCCTCAACCTCCCCGGCGTCTCCGTCTCCGTCCCCGCCCTCTCCGACAAGGACGAAGCCGACCTCCGCTGGGCCCTGCGGGCCGGCGCCGACATCATCGCCCTCTCCTTCGTCCGCAGCGGCACCGACATCGACGACGTCCACCGCATCATGGACGAGGAACAACGCCGCCTCCCCGTCATCGCCAAGATCGAGAAACCCCAGGCCGTCGACGCCCTCGACGACATCGTCGCCGCGTTCGACGGGATCATGGTCGCCCGTGGTGACCTCGGCGTCGAAATGCCCCTCGAACAGGTGCCGTTCGTCCAGAAACACGCGGTCAAACTGGCCAAGCGCAACGCCAAGCCGGTCATCGTCGCGACCCAGATGCTCGACTCCATGATCGAGAACTCCCGGCCCACCCGCGCCGAAGCCTCCGACGTCGCCAACGCCGTCATCGACGGCACCGACGCGGTGATGCTCTCCGGCGAGACCAGCGTCGGCAAACACCCCGTCGAAACGGTCCGGACGATGGCCAAGATCGTCGAGGCCGCCGAGGAGGACATGCTCGCGAAGGGGCTGCCGCCGCTGACGGAACACAACAAACCCCGCACGCAGGGGGGTGCCGTCGCCCGCGTGGCCGCCGAGATCGGCGACTTCCTCGGCGCGAAGTACCTGGTCGCCTTCACCCAGACCGGCGACACCGTCCGCCGCCTGTCCCGCTACCGCTCACCGATCCCCGTCCTCGCCTTCACACCGGTGCCGGCTGTTCGGGCACAGCTCAGCGTGAGTTGGGGGGTGGAGACACTGCTCGGACCCTGGGTCGACTCCACCGACGCGATGGTGGAACAGGTGGACGAGCTGCTGCTCGCGCATGGGCTCTGCGAGCGGGGTGACGTCGTCATCATCACTGCGGGGTCGCCGCCTGGGGTGTCGGGAGCGACGAACATGGTGCGGGTGCATCACATCGGGGAGGACGACGGGCCCAAGTAGGGGTCAGTGTTTGGGGCCGACGTGGGTGTCGAGTTGGGCTACTGAGGCTTTGCGGGCGACGGAGATGTTCCGGAAGTTCGCCAGTTTCCATTCGACACCCACTTTGTCGAGGGTGTCGGTGAAGAGGCGGATGATGTCGCCGGACAGGTTGGTGAAGAAGTAACGGGGGTACTCGTAGCGCTTGCGTTCACCGCCGATGACTCGGGTGGTCCAATTGGTGATGCGACTGCCATCTGAGTGGATGAGGCCCCGGATGAACTCCCAGGGGTGGGCGTCGACGATGGCCTGTTGCCAGGGTTCGAGGGCTATCTCGCGTTCGTGCTTCTTGCCGGGGCCGTGCTGAGGGAACAGGCAGACCAAATGCTTCGAGGTGACCTTCACGTCCAGGCAACCGGGCTTGCGGACGCGGCAGACTGAGTTGTCAGGGAAGACCGCGCGAATGGCCTGCTCGCACTCGTCGAGGAGCCCCGGCCATGACTCGGCGCAGGTGATCCTGAGGCTGGGGACGCGGTGCTTGAAGTAGTGACTGATGTGCCCGTCACCGAGATAGAGGCCGAGAAGGTAGCTGTACGCCGTCGCGTCGAGCGGACGGCCGTGACAGCGGGGGCACAGGGGGTCGTGCTTGCCCTGGCACTCCCCACGAGTGGCGCGGTCCTTGTGCTTCCATTTGCCGATGGTGCCGACGGGGATGTTCAACTGCCGTGCGACGTCTGCGTTCCGTACGCCGTTGCGAAGGAGGGCGATGGCCTTCTGGCGTACGTCAATTCCGTGGGGGCGCATGAGGCCACTGTGTACCGAAGATTGCATCCGTGTACGCGAAAGCGGAAGATCACTCGAATGTGATCTTCCGCTTCCTTGTGCAAGTACCCGGTGTGGGACTCGAACCCACACGCCCCAAAGGGCACGGCGGTTTGAGCGCCGCGTGTCTAGCCTATTCCACCAACCGGGCTGGCTGCCTGCGACTGGAAGTGTACCGGGTCATCGCACCAAGGTGCAGCTAGGTACCCTGCTAACAGCACCACCCCTGCCCCGACCAAGGAGCTTCCCAATGCTGATGTCAAGCCGCTGCCGTGACAGGTGGTGTGGCTTGGTAGCACGCTCCGTCGCGGATCATGGCCCACAGGACATTCAAGCGGCGGCGCGCGAGTGCCAGCAGCGCCTGCTTGTGGCCCTTCCCCTCGGCGCGCTTGCGCGCGTAATACGTCTTGGAGGCCGGGCAGCTCTTCAGGCTGGAGAGCGCGGAGAGGTACATCGCGTTGAGCAAGCCGCGGTGGAACCGGCGTGGTCTGCGGAGGTTGCCGCTGACCCTTCCGGAGTCGCGTGGTGCCGGAGCCAGGCCGGCGTATCCGGCGAGCCGGTCGGCGCTGCCGAAGGCGTCCATGTCACCGCCGGTGGCGGCTATGAAGGCGGCGCCCAGCTGCTTGCCCATGCCCGGCAAACTGAGGATCACCTCGGCGTGCGGGTGCTCGTGAAACCGTGCCTCGATCAGGGCGTCGACTTCCGCGATCTCCTCATCGAGGGCCATCACCCCCTTCGCGAGCCGCACCACCATGGCCGCGGCCAGCTTCTCGCCGGGCAGAGATGTGTGCTGGGCCTCCGCGGCGTCCACGGCCGTCCTGGCCAGCACAGCGGCACTGCGAACCTTGCGGTTTCGCAGCCACGTCTCAAGGCGTTTCGCGCCGCTGCGGCGGATCGCCGCCGGGGTCTGGAAGCCCGTCAGCAAAACGACGGGCCCCTTGTTGGTCAGCTCCAGCTCGCGCTCCAAAGCCGGGAAGATTTCCAGCAGTTGAGCCCGGAGCCGGTTGATCTGGCGAGTGCGATCGGCTACCAGGTCGGTGCGGCGGGTGGTCAAGGTCCGCAGATCGACGGCGATCTCGTCGCCGGGGCGAAGCTGGCCCAGGTCACGACGCATGCGGGCCTGGTCGGCGATGACGAAGGCGTCCTTGGCGTCCGTCTTGCCCTCACCCCGGTAGGAAGCCGAGGCTCGGTGCACGGTCAGGCCGGTGATGTAGACCATCGGCTGATCGTGGCTGAGCAGCAGGCCGATCAGCAGTGCGGCTCCGCCGTGGTTGAGGTCGATCGCCCACAGCGCGTCGGTGTCGAGTGCCAGGACGTCTGCGATCAGTTCCAGCAGGGCCGATTCGTCGTTGAGGATTCGGCGGGACAGCAGTCGTTCGCCGTCGTTGTTGATCACCACGCAGTGGTGGTGTTCCTTGCCGATGTCCACTCCGGCCCATACGTGGGGCACGGTCACCTCCGCCAGTTCGTCGCGCGTTCACTGCCCAGCAGACGACCTCGCCGACGTTGCCCTACGCAGCGATCGAGTCGCATCTCCCAATTGGCGGTCGAGTCGTCGCGGGGCTCCGGGCGGCCAAGCTCCTTGAGCCATCTCGCGGTCTCACCCGTGACAGCCATACCCAGAGCCCCTGGGTCCACCGATCTTACGAATGACCAGTTCGAACCCACGAAGAAAGTAGGGCCCCCGTGACCGCCGAGTCGCCCCAGCCCGTAGACGCGCCCGACGACGACAAGTCGCACGTGCCTCCGCTGACGACCCGGGTCGTCATCGCGGAGGACGAGGCGCTGATCCGTCTCGACCTCAAGGAGATGCTGGAGGAGGAGGGGTATGCCGTCGTCGGGGAGGCCGGAGACGGTGAGCAAGCCGTCGAGTTGGCCCGGGAGCACAAGCCGGACCTCGTCATCCTCGATGTGAAGATGCCCAAGCTCGACGGGATCTCCGCAGCCGAGAAGATCGCCGAGGAGCGCATCGCCCCCGTCCTGATGCTGACCGCGTTCTCGCAGCGCGACCTCGTCGAGCGGGCGCGGGACGCGGGGGCGATGGCGTACCTCGTGAAGCCGTTCAGCAAGAGTGATGTGGTGCCGGCGATCGAGATGGCCGTCTCGCGGTTCACGGAGCTGAAGGAGCTGGAGAATGAGGTCGCGGACCTCACGCAGCGCCTGGAGACGCGGAAGCTGGTGGACAGGGCGAAGTCGATTCTCCAGACGGAGTACGGCCTGACCGAGCCCGCCGCGTTCCGGTGGATCCAGAAGACGTCGATGGACCGCCGGATGTCGATGCAGCAGGTGGCGGAGGCGGTCATCCAGGACGCGGACGAGAAGAAGGCCAACAAGGGCTGACACCCCGCACGTGAGGCCCGCACCCTCTGGAACAGAGGGTGCGGGCCTCAGCCGTGCCGTAGGAGTCTCAGTCCTCGCCCAGATACGCCTTGCGCACGGACTCGTCGTGCAGCAGATCCTGCCCGGTCCCGGAGAGGACGATGCGGCCGATCTCCATGACGTGCCCGTGGTCCGCGAGGGAGAGGGCCGCCTGGGCGTTCTGTTCGACGAGGAGGATCGTCGTGCCCTGGGCCTTCAGCTCGGCGATGGTGGCCATGATCTTCTGCATCATGATGGGGGAGAGCCCCATGGAGGGCTCGTCCAGCATGAGGAGCTGGGGCTGCGACATGAGCGCGCGGCCCATGGCGAGCATCTGCTGCTCGCCTCCGGAGAGCGTTCCGGCGGCCTGCTTGCGGCGTTCCCCGAGGATGGGGAAGAGGTCGTAGGCGCGCTGGATGTCCTGTTCGATGCCGGGTTTGTCGCTGCGCAGGAACGCTCCGAGGCGGAGGTTGTCCTCGATGCTCATGCGGGGGAAGATGTGCCGCCCTTCGGGGGAGTGGGCGAGCCCGAGGGAGACGATCTGGTGGGCGGGCACCTTCTTCAGGGACTTCCCGTTGAACCGGATCTGTCCGCCGACGGGCTTGAGGAGTCCGGAGAGGGTGCGCAGGGTGGTCGTCTTGCCGGCGCCGTTGGTGCCGATGAGGGTGACGACCTCGCCGGCGTCGACTTTGAAGGAGATGCCTTTGACGGCCTCGATCTTGCCGTAGGCGACGCGGAGGTCCTCGACCTCAAGGAGTGCGGTCATCGGTCGTTCTCCTTGGCGGGCACGGCGTCGGCCTGTGCGTCGGCGTGTGCTTCTGCGGCCTCGACCTCGGCGAGTTCTTCGGCGCCGGGTGCGTTCTCGAAGGGTTCGCCGAGGTATGCGGCGACGACGCGTTCGTCGCCCTGGACGGTCTCGCTGTCGCCTTCGATGAGTTTCTCGCCCTGGACGAGGACGGCGACGCGGTCGCAGAGGTTGAAGATGAACCGCATGTCGTGCTCGATGACGAGGACGGCGATGCCCTGGTCGCGGATGGCGAAGACGAGTTCTTCGGTGGCCCGGGTCTCCTGGGGGTTCATGCCGGCGGTGGGTTCGTCGAGGAGGAGCAGGCCGGGTTCGCTGGCGAGCGCTCGGGCGATCTCCAGTTTGCGCTGTTCGCCGTAGGGCAGGTTGCGCGCGAGGTGGTCGGCTTTGCTGTCGAGGCCGACGAACCGGAGGAGTTCCATGGCGCGTTCGCGGGAGGCGGCCTCCGCTTTGTGGAAGGAGGGCAGGCGCAGGACGGCCGACCAGAATCCTTCTTTGGTGCGGGTGTGGCGTCCGACGAGGACGTTTTCCAGGACGGTCATGTTGGCGAAGAGGCGGATGTTCTGGAAGGTTCGTGCGATGCCCGCGGCGGTGACTTTGAAGGATTTGGCGGGCAGGACGGTGTCTTTGTAGCGGACTTCGCCTTCGGTGGGGACGTAGAGGCCGGTGAGGCAGTTGAAGAACGTCGTCTTGCCGGCCCCGTTGGGTCCGATGAGTCCGACGATCTCGCCGCTGTTGACGGTGAGGTCGACGTTCCGGACGGCGGTGAGGCCGCCGAAGCGCATGGTGACGCCGCGTGCGTCGAGAACGGTGTTCGTCATGGTCGTCAGGCCCCTGCCTTGGTGAGGACGGTGGGTGCTTCGGCGTCCTCGTGGAACTCCAGTTGGCGGCGGCGGTTGGGGATGATGCCTTCGGGCCGGAAGCGCATGATGATGATGAGGGCGATGCCGAAGGAGAGGAGCTGGTATTCGCCGAGGAACTGGAGTTTGTTGGGGATGAGGAAGAGGAGGGCGGCGCCGACGAGGGGTCCGCTGATGGTCCCCATGCCGCCGAGGACGACGGCGGCGAGGAGGAACGCGGAGTTGGGGGGTGCGGAGCTGGCGAAGACGTACTGGTCGGGGGTGACGGCGTAGCTGACGTGGGCCTGGACGGTGCCGGCGAGGCCGGCGAGGGTGGCGCCGACGGCGAAGGCGATGAGTTTGACGCGGAAGCCGTTGATGCCCATGGCGAGGGCGGCGGTCTCGTCCTCGCGGATGGCGATCCAGGCGCGGCCGATGCGGGAGTCGCTGCTGCGCCGGAAGACGACGATGACGATCGCCGTGATGAGGAGCATGAGCAGGAAGTAGTTGGCGAAGCGGCCGATGGTGAATCCGGCGATGTCGTGGGGGGTGCCGAGGTCGAAGCCGAGGATCTTGAGGTCGGGGATGGAGACGATGCCGTTGGAGCCGTTGGTGACCTTGGGTCCTGAGGTGCCGTCGAGGTTGTTGACGGTGATGCGGAAGATCTCGCCGAAGCCGAGGGTGACGATGGCGAGGTAGTCGCCGCGCAGCCTGAGGGTGGGGGCGCCGATGAGGACGCCGAAGACGAGGGAGGCGGCGGCGCCGACGAGGACGGCGGCCCAGAAGGGGAGGTGGAGGTCGAGGGGGGAGCTGGTGCTGCCGGAGACGAGTGCCGCGGCGTAGGCGCCGACGCCGAGGAAGGCGACGTAGCCGAGGTCGAGGAGTCCGGCGAGGCCGACGACGATGTTGAGGCCGAGGGCGACGGTGGCGAAGATGAGGATCTGGACGCCGATGGTGGCGTACTGGTCGTCGGTCTGGGTGAAGGGGAAGAGTGCGGCGGTGACGAAGGCGCCGGTGATGGTGATGTTCTGGTGGCGTGCGGTGATCTGGGAGGCGCGGGCGACGAGGCCGGCCTTGTTGAGGGCGGCGAAGCCGAACCCTGCTGTGATGAGGAAGCCGATGAAGAGTTCGTCGTATTCGGTGCCGATGCCGTAGGTGAAGACGATGAGGCCGAGGGCGAGGACGGCGACGATGACGGTGATTTCGAGGTACGAGGGGAGCGCGCCGAGGGGTTTGGGGGTGTTGGCGCTGAACGCGGCTTTGACGGTGGCCCAGCGTTGGCGGCTCTGGTGTTTGAACTGTTCCCAGCCGGTGTCGTCGGGGTCGAACGGTTCGGGTTCGGGGCGCTGGAAGGGAAGTGCGAGGGCGCCTATGAGGGCGGCGAGGGTGCTGACCGCGACGAGGTAGCCGCCGGGGTCGAGGTTGACGATGCCGCCGAGTTCGGCGCTGATGGCGATGACGGTGTACCAGGCGGTGCCGAAGGTGGCGAGCGTGCCGAGTTTGATGGCTGCGTCGGCGCCGCCGGGGGTGAGCCAGGTGAGGCCCTTGACGCCGTACGAGGAGAGGGCGAAGAGGGTGGTGAGGGCTGCGGCGACGAGGACGAGGACCTGGAGTCCGCCGGGGTAGCCGTAGACGGTGAGGGCGCCGGGGAAGTCGTTGGTCCAGGTCCAGGAGAGGAAGGTGGAGGTGATGGTGAGTGCGCTGCCGCCGAGTGCGAGGGCGCGGCCGGTCTGCTCGGGGAGGGGGACGAGTCCGGTGGTCTGTGTCGTCTGTGTCGTCATTGGGTTCACGCCCTGTCCGCGACGCGCTCGCCGAGCAGGCCTTGTGGCCTGAACAGCAGTACGAGGATGAGGAGTACGAACGCCCAGACGTCGGCCCAGGACTGGCTGCCGAACTTGTCCATGCCGGGGATGTCGGCGACGTAGGCGGTGGTGAGGGTCTCGGCGACGCCGAGGACGATGCCGCCGATCATGGCGCCGTAGATGTTGCCGATGCCGCCGAGGACGGCCGCGGTGAAGGCTTTGAGGCCGAGGAGGAAGCCCATTTTGAAGTCGATCTGGCCGTATTTGAGGCCGTAGGCGACGGCTCCGACGGCGGCGAAGGCGGCGCCGAGGGCGAAGGCGAGGACGATGATGCGGTCGGTGTTGACGCCCATCAGTTTCGCGGTGTCGGGGTCCTGGGCGGTGGCCTGCATGCCTCGGCCGGTGCGGGTCTTCATCACGAAGTAGGCGAGGAAGGCCATGGAGAGGGGGGCGGCGCAGAGCAGGAAGATGTCACCGGTCTGGATGGTGACGTTGCCGAGCTCGAAGGGGCCGCCGGGGATCTCGGGGAAGGTGCGGGCCGACGTGGCGTCGGGGTACCAGGCCCAGACCGCCTGCTGGAGGGCCAGTGAGAGGCCGATGGCGGTGATGAGGGGGGCGAGGCGGGGGCCGCCGCGCAGGGGGCGGTAGGCGAACCGTTCCGCCGCGACGGCGATGGTGGTGGCGACGATGACCGCTCCGACGATCATCAGCGGCAGGGCGAGCCACATGGTCGTCCCGCTCGGGAGCCAGAGCCATACCGTGAGCGCGCCGAAGCCGCCGGTCATGAAGATCTCGCCATGGGCGAAGTTGATGAGCTGGACGATGCCGTACACCATCGTGTAGCCGATGGCGACGAGCCCGTACATGGCTCCTAGTAGCAAGCCGTTGACCAGCTGCTGCGGCAGTTCGTTCACCGCATGTCCTCCGAGACGGTCGTGTGTGACGGTGGCCGGATGCGCGAGCGCGCGGGGCGCTGGTGGAACAGCGCCCCGCGCGGCTCGTCGTTGGGGGTGTGGCTGGCGTCAGCCGGTGAAGGTGCCGGACGTGACGGTCTTCCAGGCGCCGCCTGTGACGGAGTAGACGGTGAGCTGCTTGTTGGTGGCGTCACCGAACTCGTCGAAGGAGACCTTGCCGGTCACGCCGTCGAAGGAGACGTTCTGCATGGCGGCGACGACCTTGGCGCGGGCGTCGTCGGGGAGCTTGCCGCCGTTGTCGTCGACGACCTTCTTGACGGCCTCGATGATCGCCCAGGCGCTGTCGTACGAGTAGCCGCCGTAGGCCGAGAAGCCGTCGGTGTAGCCGCCCGCCTTGTAGTCCTCGACGAACTTCTTCGCGGAGGGGAGCTGCTCGACGGGGGCGCCGACGGAGGTGGCGATGTCGCCGTTGCCGGTGGCGCCGGCCAGGGTGATGAACTTGTCGTCCTTGAGGCCGTCGCCGCCGACCAGCGGGATGTTGGCGCCGGCGGCCTTGATCTGCTTGGAGAGCGGGCCGGCCTGCGGGTACTCGCCGCCGTAGTAGACGACGTCGGCGCCGGAGTTCTTGACCTTGGTGGCGACGGACGCGTAGTCCTTGGTGTCGGGGTTGATGTGCTCGGTGCCGACGACCTGGCCGCCGAGCTTCTTGAACTCGGTGGTGAAGGTGCCCGCGAGGCCGGCGCCGTAGGTCTTCTTGTCGTCGATGACGAAGACCTTGGTCTTCTTCGCCGTCTTGAAGACGTACTGGGCGGCGTAGGGGCCCTGGATGGCGTCCGTGGTCGCGGTGCGGAAGTACGACTTGAACTGGCGGACCTTCTTGGTCGCCCAGTCCGGGCCCTGGGTGAGCGCGGGGCCGGTGTTGGCGGGGGAGACCTCGACGAGGTTCGCGGCCTCGAAGACCTTCTGCATGGAGACGGCGACGCTGGAGTTCAGCGGGCCGACGACGCCGAGGACGTTCTTGTCGGCGACGAACTTCGTGGCGTTCTGCTGGCCGGGGGCGGACTGGCCCTGGTCGTCGAGGGCTTCGATCTTGAAGGTGATGCCCTTGACGTAGTTCTGCTTGTTCGCGGTCTTGGCCGCGAGGTCGGCGGAGTTCTTGATGCCGAGGCCCATGGCGGACAGGTCACCGGTGAGCGGGGCGTCCACGCCGATGGTGACGGTGGTGCCGCCGCCGCTGCCCGCGCCGTCCTTCTTGTCACCGTCGTCGCGCGAGCCACAGGCGGTCAGAGTGAGAGAACCCGCCGCCAGCGCGGCGGTGATGGCGATGAACGAGCGTTGACGCACGATGCTGTCCTTTCCCTGGCACGGCCCTCCCCCCTGGAAGAGGCCGAGTCGAGCGTCGAACCGAAGAGGTATTCCGGTTGCGCCGTGACTGGCCGTGACTCTAAGCGGGGGTGGGATAGCTGGAGGAGACTCTGAGCAATGCTGTGACTCTCTTGTTATGACACGAGGTAATGCAGAGCGGTACTGGAAGGGCGGAACAGCTGAATTACAGCCGGTTCGCCCTGTCCGTATGGTGAGAACGTGCAGGACCGGGCGGGTGCTGTTCAGGAGTCTGAGGCGTTTTGCTGATGACTTTAATTTGTATTGCGCACTCATTACACTGGGTTACAACTGTGAAAGGGAATGGGACGTTCCCGATCGTCTTTCTGTATTCCGTCACCCGCATACCGATCGCGGAAAACAGCGCGGGCCCGCACCCGGAAGGGGTGCGGGCCCGCATCGGTATGCGGCGGCCGGCTATGCGTCACGCAGAAGACAGGTCAGCCGCGCGGTGCACACCCGCCGCCCCGCCTCGTCGGTGATGACGATCTCGTACGTCGCCGTCGAACGGCCCCGGTGCACCGGCGTCGCCACCCCGGTCACCAGACCCGAGCGCACCCCGCGGTGGTGCGTGCAGTTCAGGTCCACGCCGACGGCGAGCTTCGTGCTCCCGCCGTGCAGCATCGCGCCGACCGAGCCGAGCGTCTCGGCCAGCACCGCGGAGGCTCCGCCGTGCAGCAGGCCGTAGGGCTGGGTGTTGCCCTCCACCGGCATCGTCCCGACGACCTGGTCCGCCGACGCCTGGATGATCTCCACGCCCATCCGGGTGCCCAGATGCCCTGCCGAGAACAGGGTCTGAAGGTCGACGCCGAGCGCGGCGTACTCGTCGATGACCTCTTGCGGGAACGTCTGCTCGGTCATGGCACCCGGCTCCGTTTCGTCGTGGCGTCTTCGTCGTGGCGTCCTGAGCAAACGCTCAGTCGGTCGCCGATTGTTCCAGACGCACCACGACGGACTTGCTGGCCGGGGTGTTGCTGGTGTCCGCCGTCGCGTCCAGCGGCACCAGGACGTTCGTCTCCGGGTAGTACGCCGCCGCGCAGCCCCGCGCCGTCGGGTAGACGACGACCCGGAAGCCCGGCGCCCGCCGCTCCACGCCGTCCTTCCACTCACCGACGAGATCGACGTACGACCCGTCGGGGGTGCCCAGCCGCTCGGCGTCCTCCGGGTTGACCAGCACCACCCGGCGGCCGTTCCTGATGCCCCGGTAGCGGTCGTCCAGACCGTAGATCGTGGTGTTGTACTGGTCGTGGCTGCGCAGCGTCTGGAGCAGCAGCCGGCCCTCCGGCAGCTCGGGGAACTCGACCGGCGCGGCCGTGAAGTTGGCCTTGCCGGTCGCCGTCGGGAAGCGGCGCTCGTCACGCGGGGCGTGCGGCAGGGCGAAGCCGCCCGGGTGCGCCACGCGCGCGTTGAAGTCCTCGAAGCCCGGGATCACACGCGCGATGCGGTCGCGGACCGACGCGTAGTCCTTCTCGAACTCCTCCCAGGGGGTCGCGCTGTTCTCGCCGAGCACCCGGCGTGCCAGCCGGCACACGATCGCCGGCTCCGACAGGAGCTGCGGGCTCGCCGGCTTCAGCCGGCCCCGGGAGGCGTGCACCATGCCCATCGAGTCCTCGACGGTCACGAACTGCTCGCCGGAGCCCTGGAGATCGCGCTCCGTACGCCCCAGGGTCGGCAGGATCAGCGCCCGCGCGCCGGTCACCACGTGGGAGCGGTTCAGCTTCGTCGACACGTGGACCGTCAGGCGGGCCCTGCGCATCGCGGCTTCCGTGACGTCCGTGTCCGGGGAGGCCGAGACGAAGTTGCCGCCCATCGCGAAGAACACCTTCGCCTCGCCGTCGCGCAGGGCGCGGATCGCGCGGACGACGTCGTAGCCGTGCTCGCGCGGGGGAGCGAAGCCGAACTCCTTCTCCAGCGCGTCCAGGAAGGCGGGCGCCGGGCGCTCGAAGATGCCCATCGTGCGGTCGCCCTGCACGTTGCTGTGGCCGCGCACCGGGCACACGCCGGCCCCCGGGCGGCCGATGTCGCCGCGCAGCAGCAGGAAGTTGACGACCTCGCGGATCGTCGGCACCGAGTGCTTGTGCTGGGTGAGGCCCATCGCCCAGCAGACGATCGTCTTCCGGGAGGCGAGGACCATGCGCAGGGTCTCCTCGATCTCCGCGCGGGTGAGGCCTGTCGCGGTGAGGGTCTCGTCCCAGTCGGCGGCGCGGGCGGCCTCGGCGAACTCCTCGAAGCCGTGGGTGTGTTCCGCGATGAACGCGTCGTCCAGGGCGCCCGGGGTGTCGAGGATCAGCTTGTTCAGGAGACGGAACAGGGCCTGGTCGCCGCCGAGGCGGATCTGGAGGAACAGGTCCGTGAGGGGGGCGCCCGCTGTCATGCCCTTGGCGGTCTGGGGGTTCTTGAACTTCTCCAGCCCCGCCTCGGGCAGCGGATTGACGCTGATCACCTTCGCGCCGGACGCCTTCGCCTTCTCCAGGGCGGAGAGCATGCGCGGGTGGTTCGTCCCCGGGTTCTGGCCCGCGACGATGATCAGGTCCGCCTGGTAGAGGTCCTCCAGCAGGACGCTGCCCTTGCCGATGCCGATCGTCTCCGACAGGGCCGAACCCGACGACTCGTGGCACATGTTCGAGCAGTCCGGGAGGTTGTTCGTGCCCAGTTCGCGGGCGAACAGCTGGTACAGGAACGCCGCTTCGTTGCTGGTGCGGCCCGAGGTGTAGAACACCGCCTCGTCCGGGGAGGCGAGGCGGTCGAACTCCTCGCCCATGATGTCGAACGCGCGGGCCCAGGTGACGGGTTCGTAGTGCTCCCCGCCCTCCGGGAGGTACATCGGGTGCGTGAGCCGGCCCTGCTGGCCCAGCCAGTACCCACTGCGCGTCGAGAGATCCTCGACGGAGTGCTCCGCGAAGAACTCCGGGGTGACTCGACGAAGAGTCGCCTCCTCGGCAACAGCCTTCGCACCGTTCTCGCAGAACTCCGCCGCGTGCCGGTGATCCGGCTCCGGCCACGCACACCCCGGGCAGTCGAACCCTTCCTTCTGGTTCACCCTCAGCAGCGTCAGCGCCGTCCGCCTGACCCCCATCTGCTGCTGCGCGATCCTCAGCGAATGCCCCACCGCAGGCAGGCCTGCCGCCGCATGCTTCGGCCCACCGACCTGCGGCGCATCCTGAACCGGATCACTCTTCGGTGCCTTCCCGGCCATCCCAGATCTCCTTCGCAACCGCAAGCGGGGTACACGTCCGATCCTCCCACGGGGAACTGACATTCGGGACAGGGCGGGGTGGGGGGGGGAGGGGTGGGAGAAGGGGACAGGGGTTCGGCGTGGGGTGAGGGAAGGGAGGAACGGGGTTTCGGCACGGGGTGAGGGAAGGGGGCGTTGGGTTTGGTGCCGGGCGGGGGGAAGGCGCGTCGGGCGGGGGATGCTGCTCGGGCGTTCGGGCGGAGCCCCCGAGAGTGCGGCGCCGGGTGCTGGACAGGAACCGTCCGGTCACGCAGGCGCGTGGCGACGACAGGCGGCCACCACTACGCACGCGCTCCACCGGCCGATCCCCGCACCGATTCCACCTCCCCGCGCGCTGCCACGCGGGAGGGGGCCGGTGTCTTCGGGAGGGGGCTGGTGCTTGGGGAGAGGGCCGGTGACTTCGGGAGGAGACCGGAGCCTTCGAGAAGGGCCGGTGACTTCGCCCTCCCCACAGACCCGCCTCCCCGCGCGCCACCGCTCTACCAGCGAGCGGCTCCCGCCCGGTCGCCTGCGCACCGGAGGTCCGTCCCCGGGGCATGCCTACGGCTCGGTTCGCGGGGGCTGTCAGTGCTGCTGGTCGGCCATGCCGCCTGCTGTCTGCGGCTTCCGTTCTCCGGTCTCGGCCGTCCCGCCGTCGGTCTGGTCGCCTGGCAGCTTGCTCTGCCTCTGTGCCCGTTCTGGCTGTCCGGCGTGGAGGTTCGGTCGCTGGGGCATGCCTACGGCTCGGTTTGCGGGGGCTGTCCGTGTTGTCGGTCGCTCAGACCGGCGGCTTCCGCACGTGTTCCGGGGGCCCGCGTGAGGATGCCTGACCGGTCACGCCGTCCGCCGCTTGCGGCTCCCGCTCTCCGGGCCTGGCCGTCCCGCCGTCGGTCCGGTCGGGTGACAGGTTGCCCGTGCGCCCGTCCCGGCTGTCCGGCGTGGAGGTCCGTCCCCGCGGTACGTCTCCGGGTCGGCTCGTGGGGGCGGTCTGGGTTGTCAGTGGCGCGTGGCAGGATCGGGGTGTGGCAGAGACAGCATCGAAGAAGAGCGACAAGGCAACCGGCGAGGGCAGGCCCCGGCTGATGCTCATGGACGGGCATTCGCTGGCGTACCGCGCGTTCTTCGCGCTGCCGGTGGAGAATTTCACGACGGCGGTGGGGCAGCCGACGAACGCGATCTACGGCTTCGCCTCGATGCTGGCGAACACCCTGCGGGACGAGGCGCCGACCCACTTCGCGGTGGCGTTCGACGTCTCGCGCAAGACCTGGCGCTCCGAGGAGTTCACGGAGTACAAGGCGAACCGCTCGAAGACGCCGGACGAGTTCAAGGGCCAGGTCGAGCTGATCGGCGAGCTCCTCGACGCCATGCACGTCTCGCGGTTCGCGGTGGACGGTTTCGAGGCGGACGACATCATCGCCACCCTCGCGACCCAGGCGGAGTCCGCCGGGTTCGACGTCCTCATCGTCACCGGCGACCGCGACTCCTTCCAGCTCGTCACCGAGCACACGACGGTCCTGTACCCCACGAAGGGCGTCTCGGAGCTGACCCGGTTCACCCCGGAGAAGGTTTTCGAGAAGTACGGCTTGACGCCCGCCCAGTACCCCGACTTCGCGGCCCTGCGCGGCGACCCGTCGGACAACCTCCCCGGCATTCCCGGCGTCGGCGAGAAGACCGCCGCGAAGTGGATCAACCAGTTCGGCTCGTTCGCGGAACTGGTCGAGCGCGTCGAGGAGGTCAAGGGCAAGGCGGGCCAGAACCTCCGCGACCACCTGGACGCCGTCAAGCTGAACCGCCGCCTGACGGAGATGGTGCGGACGGTCGAGCTGGACAAGACCGTCGGTGACCTGGAGCGCGCCCCGTACGACCGCGCGGCCGTCGCGATGGTCCTGGACACCCTGGAGATCCGCAACCCCTCCCTGCGCGAGCGCCTCCTCGCCGTCGACCCGGGCGGCGAGGAGACCGACGCCGCCCCGATCGCCTCGGCCGGCGTCGAACTGGACGCGTCCGTGCTGGGCACGGGCGAACTGGCCCCCTGGCTCGCGGCTCACACGACCGGCACGCTCGGCGTGGCGACGGTCGACAGCTGGACGCTGGGCACCGGCCAGGTCGCCGAGGTCGCCCTCGCCGGCGCCGACGGCCCGGCCGCCTGGTTCGACCCCTCCCAGCTCGACGAGGCGGACGAGCGCGCGTGGGCGGCCTGGCTCGCCGACGCCGAGCGCCCCAAGGTCTTCCACAACGCCAAGGGCGCGATGCGGGTCTTCGCCGAGCACGGCTGGACCATCGCCGGCGTCTCCATGGACACCGCCCTCGCCGCGTACCTTGTCAAGCCCGGCCGCCGCTCCTTCGACCTCGACGCGCTCTCCCTGGAGTACCTCGGCCGCGAACTGGCGCCCGCCGCAGCCGCCGACGGCCAGCTCGCGTTCGGCGCGGACGACGGCGCGGAGGCCGAGGCCCTCATGGTGCAGGCCCGCGCGATCCTCGACCTCGGGGAGGCGTTCACCGAGCGCCTCCAGGAGGTCGGCGCGACGGACCTGCTGCGGGACATGGAGCTGCCGACGTCCGTGATCCTGGCCCGCATGGAGCGGTACGGCATCGCGGCCGACCGCGCCCATCTGGAGGCCATGGAGCAGATGTTCGCCGGCGCCGTCCAGCAGGCGGTGAAGGAGGCGCACGCGGCTGCCGGGCACGAGTTCAACGTGGGCTCGCCCAAGCAGCTCCAGGTCGTTCTCTTCGACGAGCTGAACCTGCCGAAGACGAAGAAGACGAAGACGGGCTACACGACCGACGCGGACGCGTTGGCGTGGCTCGCCACCCAGACGGACAACGAGCTGCCGGTCGTCATGCTCCGCCACCGCGAGCAGGCGAAGCTCCGGGTGACCGTCGAGGGCCTGATCAAGACGATCGCCGCGGACGGCCGTATCCACACGACGTTCAACCAGACCGTCGCCGCGACCGGCCGCCTCTCCTCCGTCGACCCCAACCTCCAGAACATCCCGGTGCGGACAGAAGAGGGGCGGGCGATCCGGCGCGGGTTCGTCGTCGGGGAGGGCTTCGAGTCCCTCATGACCGCGGACTACAGCCAGATCGAGCTGCGCGTCATGGCCCACCTCTCCGAGGACCAGGGCCTGATCGACGCGTTCACCTCCGGCGAGGACCTCCACAACACGGTCGCCGCCCAGGTGTTCGCCGTCGACAAGGACGCCGTCGACGCGGAGATGCGCCGCAAGATCAAGGCCATGTCGTACGGCCTCGCCTACGGCCTCTCCGCGTTCGGCCTCTCCCAGCAGCTGAACATCGACGCGGGTGAGGCGCGCGCGCTGATGGACACGTACTTCGAGCGGTTCGGCGGGGTCCGCGACTACCTGCACCGCGTGGTGGACGAAGCACGGGCGACCGGCTACACGGAGACCCTCTTCGGCCGCCGCCGTTACCTCCCCGACCTCAACAGCGACAACCGCCAACGCCGCGAGATGGCCGAGCGCATGGCCCTCAACGCCCCCATCCAGGGCACCGCCGCGGACATCGTCAAGATCGCGATGCTGAAGGTGGCGGCGGCGATGGAGGCTTCCTCCCTCACCTCCCGCCTCCTCCTCCAGGTCCACGACGAAATCGTCCTGGAGATCGCCCCCGGCGAGCGTGCGAAGGTCGAGGAGCTGGTCCGCCGCGAGATGGCCGACGCCGTCCACCTTCGCGCTCCGCTGGACGTCTCGGTCGGCTCCGGCCAGGACTGGGAGTCGGCGGCCCACTGACGACACCGACGGGTGCCCCTCGCAACGGGGGCACCCGTACCCACCTCGGACGGTCCCACCGCTGCCGCCCTTTTGGATCCCCCGCTCACTCCCTTCCGCCGCCACGGCGCTCCGCCACAACGGGCGCCCTTCGGCGGTGCCGAACCACCCTCAGCCTCTCTCGCTCCTGTCTCCTCCTCCGCCGCTTTCTCTCTCCCGCTCACCTTTCCCCGCCGCCACGCCGCCCCGCCACAACGGCGTCCTCCGATGGTGCCGAACCCTCCGAAACCACCGGCCGCCCCACCCGCACCGCGACACCGAACAGCACCACCCCCACCACCAACCCGGCCCCCGCCCCGAAGCACACCGTCGGGATGATCTCCCAGGGCTTGGCGTGCTCGCCCCGGTGCGCCCACCAGCGGGCCACCCGGAGCCCCGTCCCGATGGCGGCGCACCCGGTGAGGAACGCGGCAGCCGCCCACCGGTCCGGCCCCGACAGGACAGGCACCCCGCGCACCGCGCCACCCGGCGTCCGCAGGAGCGCGTACCTCACGAATCCCACGATGACGATCGCGGCGATCAGTGAACCCCCGTACTGGAGGTACCAGTACAGCGGTGACCCGGCGAGCTCCTCGCCGAGGACGGGGAAGAGCCGCATGCCCCAGCGGTCGAGGTGGGTGAAGGCGTCCCAGACGACGTGGGTGAGGGAGCCGAGGGCGGCGGAGAGGTACCAGCGGAGGGCGAGGACGGGCGTCACGCGCGCGTGCGGGACGCCGCAGCGGGTGAGGGAGGCGATCCGGGACCGGCGGGCGGGCGGCAGGAGGGCCACCAGCGGTTCCCGTACCAGCAGCCAGACCCCCACCAGCACCCACGCGAGCAGCACGTCGACCGTGAGGACCCCGGCGAAGGAGTGGGTGACGTCGCCGAACCCCATCGCCCCGGAGGCGACGCTCGCCGCGTAGTACGTGAGGTCGGGGGCGAAGGACCCGGCCACGAGAACGGCGGGAATCAGCCGACCCCGCCCGGTCCCGTCACCCCGCACCCCCGGCAGCACGGCGGCGGCGTGGCTCAGGGTGAACGGCACAAGGGCTCCTCAGGGCGGCGGACGATCAAGGGGACACCAGAAGGACGTCCAGGATGTGGGACCGGGTTCCCGCGCACCGGCATATGAGCAACTGGTGAAAACAGACTCCTACGGGTGCCGGTGCCAAGCGAGTTGACGTAGGGTCGCCCTACCCGCCGGTACGCCCGATGACCGCGGGCCGAGCGTTGGCAGTGGGACGGAATTCGCCTTGAGGGGCAACCTGCGGGACGGCTCGGCCGTCACACAGGGAGACACGCACAGGCAGAGCAGAGACGGGCGCTCGGACGCCCACGGGAGGGGCTTCTTCATGTCGGCGCAATTCGGCAGGAGGCTGCGCAAGAGCGCGGTCAACACCACCGTGGCCGCCGTCGCGGTCGCCGCCCTGGCCGCGTCCCAGGCCCACGAGGTCGCCGCGGGCACCTCGCAGGACAGGCCCTCCACCGCCACCCCCGCCGCCGCTGCGGACGAGGGCCCGACGGCCGCCGGCGCCACCGGCAACTCGCCGTACTACACGGCCCTCCCGCCTCTCAACAGCCCTGTCCCGGTGCCGACTTCGGGCCTCCCCCCGATACCCGGCGCCGGCACGGCCGGTACCGTCTCCGAGTCGGGCATCCCGGCGACCGTCCTGGACGCCTACAAGCGCGCCGCCTCCTCCCTCGCGGTGGACAAGCCCGGCTGCAACCTCCCCTGGGAACTCCTCGCCGCGATCGGCAAGGTCGAGTCGGGGCACGCGAACGGCGGCAACGTCGCGGCGGACGGCACGACGATCACCCCGATCCTCGGCCCGCCCCTCAACGGCGTCGGCTTCGCCCACATCAGCGACACCGACGGCGGCGCGTACGACGGCGACGCCACGTACGACCGCGCCGTCGGCCCCATGCAGTTCATCCCGTCGACCTGGGCCTGGGCGGGCCGCGACGGCAACGGCGACGGCAAGAAGGACCCGAACAACGTCTACGACGCCGCCCTCGCCGCCGCGCACTACCTGTGCCGCAACGGCTGGGACATGAGCACGACCAAGGGCCTGCGCAGCGCGATCCTCAGCTACAACAACTCGACGGCGTACTACAACACCGTCACGCAGTGGCTGGAGTACTACCGCCGGGGCACGCACGAGATCCCCAACGGCACGGGCACCCTCCCGGGCAACCGCAGCGACGACGGCGGCACGACGACGACCGTCCCGCCCCGGACGAACACGCCCCCGAAGACCCCGAAGCCGCCGGCGACCCCGCCGAAGACCCCCAAGCCGCCGACGAAGCCGCCCACCACTCCGCCGAAGCCGCCGGCCGAGACCCCGACGGAGTCGGTGCGCCGTCTGGAGAACGCCGGCACGGGCACGCTGACCGCGACGGCCGGCACCGCCTTCACGGAGAAGATCGCCGCCCGCGCGGAGACCGCCGACGGCAAGACGGTCGCCAAGGTCCGTGTCCGCTTCCTGATCGTCGGCGACACCGACGCCGCCTTCGCGGGCGGCGAGAAGCTCGCGACGGTCACGACGGACGCGAAGGGCGTCGCCACCGCCCCCGCGCTCCAGGCGGGCGAGAAGGCGGGCACGTTCACGGTCCGGGCGCTGGTCGTCGGCCGCGCGGTCGACCCGGTCGACTACAAGGCCACCGTCACGGCCCGCTCCGCCGACCTCCTCTCGAACCTCCTGGGCACCCTCCTGTCGACCGTGGCGGGCGGCGAGTTCGCCGACCAGGTGCAGGTGAAGGCGACGTACAAGGGCGCCGCCGCGGGCAAGGTCGCCACGACCGCCACCCTCGTCGCCGCCGCCGGGGACACCGCGCCGAACGCCAAGGGCCCGTACTTCAAGGACGCCACCGGCAAGCCCGTCCGCACCCTGACCGGCCTCGTGACGGACGCGAACGGCGTCCTGAAGCTGCCGAAGCTGTACGCGGACGACAACGCCGGGACGTTCCTGCTGAAGATCACGACGACGGGCGGCGCGGTCCTCACGGTCGACCTGACCGTCACGGCCCTCCCGACGAGCACCCCGGACCCGGAACCCAGCGGATCGCCCTCCGCGAGCCCCCTGCCGATCGGGTCGACCAAACCCTCACCCTCCGCCTCCTAGGCTCGCACAAACCCGTACAGCAGCCGCGGCGCCCCTCCTCAGGGAAGGGCGCCGCGGCTGTTCTCATCTCGGCCGCCCGTTGCTACGGTGCCGACACCTGACACACCGTCAGGTCCGGGAGGTCCGTATGCGCGCCCTGATCGCCGCCGCGACCGGTCTGGCCGTCGCCGTCGCCCTCGTCCTGACGATCAGCGCCATCGGCACGCCCACTGGCAAGACCTCGCCGAAACCCCTGCTGACGACCGTGCCCGCGCACCCGTGAGGAGGTCGCGATGCGCCGCAGAGCCGCCCTGATCCTGCTCGCCCTCGCCGTCTTCTTCGCCGCCCTCGCGCCCCTGCTGCGCTGGTACGCCTTCCCGCGCCTGGCGAAGATCCCGGCGGACACCTACCAGACCACCGTCCTGGAGGCGAAGAACGCGACCCTCCTCGACTACGCCACCATGACCGCACGCACGGTCCCCAAGGTGACGATCGTCCAGACCCTCAAGGGCGACGTCGAGGCGTCCGACCGCATCGGGAAGACGGCCGGCCGGGACGTCGTCGTCTGGGACGGCCTCTCCTACGTCGTCGGACCCGACGGCAAGATGGTCTCCAAGGTCCCCGAGCGGTACATCTTCGACGCGCACTCCCAGGAACCCGTCCACGCGCCCGGCGAGATGGTCGACGGTGACCCGGTCACCCGCAAGGGCATCGAGTTCAAGTGGCCCTTCCTCACGGAGAAACGGGACTACGAGTACTTCGACGCCCAGACCCGCACCTCCGCCCCCATCCACTACAAGGGCACCCGCACCTTCCGCGGCCTCACGGTCTACTACTTCGAGCAGACCGTCCCCTGGACGCGGGTCCCCATGCCGAAGACCATGCCGATCGCCGGGATCACCCCCGAGACGGTCGCCGCCACCGGCACCACCCGCTGGTACACCACCGTCCGCAAATTCTGGGTCGAACCGCTCACCGGAGCACCCGTCAACGGCGAAGAGGTCCACAAGGAGGAACTGCGCGGCGGCACACTCCTCGCGGGGCGCGGCAAGGTCACCGCGTTCGCCGGGGAGGTCAAGATGCGCGAGGACTACATCGAGCACACCGTCGACCTCGTCAAGAGCAACCGCACACTGATCCTCCTCATGACGTCCTACCTCCCGTGGGGGTTCCTCACCCTGGGCACCCTCCTGTTCGCCCTCGCGCTGTTCCTGGAGGCCAGGGGACGCCGGCCGATCGGCCCTCCGCGCGCGGAGGCGGTGCCCGAGCCGGTGGGGGTGTGAGGTGCCGGCCGGCTGAGCCGGTGGGATTCCGGGCCGGTCAGCCTCTGAGGCGGGCGTTCGTGTGCCGGGTCGGCTCGGCCGTCGCCGGGTCCTCGGGCCACGGGTGCTTCGGGTAGCGCCCGCGCAGCTCCGCCCGTACGCCCCGGTAGCCGTCCCGCCAGAACGACGCCAGATCCGCCGTCACGGCGGCCGGTCTCCCGGCGGGCGACAGCAGGTGCACCACCACCGGTACGCCCGCCACCCGGGGCGACTCCTGGAGCCCGAACATCTCCTGCAACTTGACGGCCAGCACGGGCCGTTCCGGATCGGAGTAGTCGACCTGGATCCGGGAACCGCTCGGCACGGTGATCCGCTCCGGCGCCAGCGCGTCCAGCTTCCCCGCCTCCCCGGAAGCCCACGGCAACAGCCGCCCCAGCGCGACACCGGCGTCGATCCGCGCGAGGTCCGCCCGCCGCCGGGCCCGCGACAGTTCCGGCTCCAACCACTCCTCCACGCGCGCGAGGAGCGCCGAATCGGTCACATCCGGCCACGGCTCACCCACGTGCACCCGCAGGAACGCCAGCCGCCGCCGCAGTCCCACCGCCCCCTCGGACCACCGCAACACCCCGAACCCGTCCTGCCGCAGCCCCTCGACCAGCGCCGCCCGGACGACCCCGGCGCCCGCGTCCCGCAACGGCCGCACCGCCACCTCCACCGCCCCCAGCCGTTCCACCCGCCGCGCGACGACATCCCCGTCCACCCACCGCACCTCCTCCCGTACCTCGGACAACGCCCCCGCCGCCCGCCGCGCGACCTCCTCGTCCACCACCACGGCCCCCTGCACGCGCGCGTGCCCCCTCCCGACGGGCCGGTCGGCCACAGCGACCGCCAACCAGGGCGACGACCGCAACACCGACCCCTCCCGCAACTCCGCGCGCGTGCCGTTGAGCATCAGATACGAGCCGCCGTCGAGCCTGGCCAGCCGCTCGGGAAAGGCGAGGGCGACGAGAAGACCGACGGCCCTGTCGTCACCGGCGAGGGCATCCGGGGCACCGGGAAGGGCGGCCCCCGGTGCGGTCGACGGCGACCGCTGGGAACCGCTCGCGAGGGAACCCCCGAAGCCCGGCCGGGCGGCGCCCGCACCCCCGGACGTCCCCGACGCGGCCGACGGGCCCCGTCCCGCCGAGTCCCCCGAAACCACGCCCCGCAGCCGCCGTACCTCTCCCCGCCACCGCCCGCTGTAGGCGTCGCCCCCGCGCCGGGCGGCGCGCAGTGCGGCGGTCAGGTCGTCGCCGTACTCGCGGGGGGTCTCCTCGCTCAGCAGGGCGACGATCTCGGCCGCCCGGCCGGCGCCGATCTCCGCCGCGCCGTCCAGGAGGGCGCTCGGTCTGGTCGGCGTTGTTGGTGAAGTGCTTGGTGGAGTCCTCACCGCCGTAGATCGCCTCGATGGCGCCGGATTCCGGGTTGACCGAGGCCCCGCCGAACTGGACGTGCG
>NZ_JBTYMC010000049.1:0-32746 GCF_054880855.1 Streptomyces sp. S6
ACGACCTCCCTGGCAGCAACAGCACGACAGGCCACAACTCCCACGGGATCGCCAACCCTACGCCTGACCAGCGGAAACACAGTCCTCAAGTCCGGAAAGACAACAGCTTCTGAGCCATCAAGGTCATCACTTGGCGGATCAGGTTTCGTTCGGCGACGGGCAAGTTCGGCCATTCTGACCAGGCTTGCGGCTTGCGGTGAGCGAAGAATGTTGCCTCCTCGAAGCCTGCCAGAACGTGTCCCTCGTCGTCCTTGCGCGGGAAGTAGTGCGCTGCCAGCGCGAGCGCTCCGGCGAGGCCGGCCTCCGCCCCTGTCATGTCCCCGCTCATGCCTGGCCTCCCTTGAGGTGCTTGACGACCATCTCCAGGTAGTCCGTCGCAGTCATTGCCGCCTTCATCCCGTGTCTGCGGCACACTGCGTTGAGCTGATCGACCTGCTCCTTGCGGTGGTCGGGCACCACCAGATACTCGGCCCCGCCCCGGTCGCCGCCATCCATGTCGAGTTTGCTGACCAGGTGATTGGGCCAGGTGTAGTCCTTGAAGTCGGCCATGAACCGAGGCTCATTGTTGTTCTCATGAGTTACCCACAGGTCACACTGATCGCCGTTGGGCCACAGATGCGAAGCCCAGGGAGTGCCGTCGAGGCTGGCTGAGACGGCCCGATGCAGAGCCAGTTCGGGAAGCCCGGGCACAACGGTGTATCGCCACACGGGCCGCACAAGCGCTACCGTCTCCGCCACCGCTCTGGCTTCCGGCACGAGCGGAACAGCACCGGTCCACAGCTGGGCAAATCGCCCTGACGGCACTCGGCACTCGAATGTCGGACTCAACTCGGGGGCCGTCTTACGGCGAGCAGTCACAACGAACTCGTAAGACGCGCCCGTTTCCTCATGCCAGGGGTACAGGCAGCGCACCTGCCCGCGAATGCGCCCGCTGGATCGGTCTGTCGTCACCTTCATCGGCCACTGGCAGGCCGGGCAAGGCCACCACCAGCCGTTGTACTGCCCGTACTGGGAGATCGGCCCATAAAAATCGTTCGCACGGGACGGCAGGTTGAGGGCGGCGAGGTCCTTCCTCGGGACGGTCGGATTCTCGACCAACGTCCTGCGGTGCCTCTCGTAGAACGGGCCCTTGATCGCGCTGAAGACGGACTCCTGGCTGTACTCGTCATCCAGCTTGGGCTTGGTCACCTGGCCGTTGAATTTCCCGACTTTCTGCGCGGCGCGCATGACACGCTGCGCCTCATGCCGGAAGTCGAAGCCTTCTTCGGTTGCGACGCCGTCGCTCTCCAACAGCCGTACGCCCGCCAGTTCGTCGGCGTTGATCCATTCTGGCAGTAGCCGCTCGAGAGAACCCGCTCGTTCACCGGTGAGTCTGCCCATCAGTTCGTCGAAGGGGATGTGGTGGCCGGGCCCGCATGCGGCCATCAGGATCCCGTGGGCTTCCATGAGGCGGTCCAGACGTTGAGGTCCGCTCAGGTCACCGACGGCCATCGCGTGCTCGCACACCGCGAATGCCTTGACGATTTCCAGCAGGACGTGGGTTTGCTGGACCGTGGTCGAGTCTCCGTGTCGCATCATTGGCAGGGAGGCTACGACACGGCACTGACAATGGGCCTGGAAATCACTCAGTTGATCATGAGAACTCCGCTGCGATGCAGCCGACTTCGACGTTCGGGTACAAAGAGCGGTAGGTGTCGATGTGGTCGGCGATATGACGTCGCCCGGAATCGGTGAGGAACCAGCGGTACGCCCCGTGGTCTGCCCCGTCAGGGAGGCGCAGAACAATGAAGCCTCGGCTGGGTGTACGCCCGTCGGGACTCTGGCCGACGGCAAGGTAGTGCGGTCCCCGTCCGGCGAGGCTGCCGTCCACGCCTTGCACCCCTGCCTCCGCGACACGAACCACGATTTTCCACAGCCACGGTGACAGCAGCGTTGCGGGTGGTGCTGGAACAGGCGTGACTCCGAGCGCTGCGCGTGCGACCGCTCGGCCGCGCCGAGTCATCTCTACGCGCGTACGAGGGACATCCCCTAGTCCTTCGACATATAGACGATCTCGGTAAACGGTGATCAGGCCCCGCCTGTCCAGTGCGCTCACGGATGACCCTGTTCCCGGATCGTGAATGCCGGCCTCCCGGAGCCGCTCTTGGATGCGGGTGAAGCCGACAAGGTCGGCTGGAGCACTGAGGGCCAAGGTCAGCCGACGCCATGCTGCAGCAGGCCGCTGAGCCTCCCCTGCATAGCGATTCTGGCGCTGTTCCTCTTCTGCTTCCTGGTCCTGGTGGAAGATGCACGTCAGGTAGCTGCGTTGTCGCTCGTTGAGCTCGCGCCAGGTTGTCATTGCCGTCTCGGATGTGTTGCGACGTTGACGGACCGGAAGTGCGGGAGCGGGGTCGTTCGGGCGGGTACGGCGCCAGGCGTCAATGACTACACGGTCGGAAATTCCATAGACCTGGGCCAGCATCCGAGCCACCTTGCCCTGAGTTTCAGGGGACAGCCAATCCCGCCCGCTCACTGGGCGGCCACGCTCAAGGTCACGTACCTTCTCGGCGCTGATGTGGAGACCTTGCGAGGCCCGCTTGCGTCGAAGGAGCGAAGCGACCTCGGCGGCGCTCATACCTGCCCGGCGACGTAGATCCTGCAGTGTTTCGGTCCCCCGTTCGCCTGCTGTCAGGTCTTGCGCGTCACAGCGCAGCACCTTCAGGAGGCGCCCGAAAGTTCGGTCGCCTACCGCTTGAGTTCCCGCCTCCCAGCGCCGCACGGACTCAGGGGAGACACCAGTGGCCTTGGCCAACTCCTGCACGCTCATGCCTCGAAACCCACGCTGCCGTTCCAAAGCCTGAGGAATGAGGGACTGTGCCATGGCTCCCAGCAAAACGCAGTCGACGGGTCGGAGCAACCACCACCCAGATTCGAACGGTACCGAGTCAGCTACCTGCTTCTCGTAGACGCCCATTCGGAAGGCATCCGAGCTGGGCCACCCGGAACCGGTTCGTCTTGGTTGCTGCGTGCCTTGCTACATGTCGGTATCAGCCAGCCTCTCCCCCGAGGATCGCCTCCCTCGCAGCCCGTGCCCAAATGGCCTGCTGGCGCGTCGTGAAGCCCATGCGGTTCCAGTGGAAGAGGACGTGCCGGGCGAGGATGCTCCGTGTGCCGAGCGCGAGCCGTCCTTCGCGACCGGCGTTCCCGAGGCTCTGGCCGCCGTGTTTCATCGCGTCGGCCCAACCGGCAAGGGGAGCCAGCGAGTTGCCGACAGCGAAGGCGGACTCGGTGTCGGCGGCCAGGAGTTCACGCACCGCGTCGGTCATGGCCGTCACCCGCTCCGGCGGAACATCATCAGGGAGAGCCCGCTTGGCTTCGACGCGCGCCCACACATCGCCCTGCTCGCTCCATTCCTGCCCGGCGGCGCGCAGGAACAGGCTGGTGATGATCAGCGAGACCGCCTTGGCGTCGAGCGGGATGTCATCCTTCGTCCCCGAGCCACGCAGGTAGTCGAGTACTCCCACGCTGTCTGCGTGAAACAAGCTGTGAGCGATCCTCATCCCCTCGGCCCTGCCGAAGGCCACCGCCTCGGCCTCGTACGGCGACGGCCACCACCGTCTCACCACACCCCACGAGACCGCGCTGTCGAGAGCTTTCCGGAGACGCTCCGACGTGTACCCGGCCCGCGCCTGTGGCCCATGGGCGAGGCGGAGCCGCCAGCAGGGGAACTTGCGGACGAACCACCAGGCGCCGATCTCCCCCACGGCACTCGCCTCACGAAGAGGCATCAACAAGTAGGTGAGGAAGGCGGATTGGGCGGTCGCGTAGTCGGTGAACTCGATGTTCACCTGCTGCCAGTCGGAGGACGCCGACCGCGCGTCGAGCGCCGCCCGTCCAGCGGCCCGGTACAACTCAACGGCCTCGGCCAGCTGGCCCGGTGACGAATCCAGCCGGACGGAGACCTCCTCGACCGGCGTCCCGGACAGGACGGCGAGGACCGCCTGCTCAGCCACTCTGCTGTCGTGCAGGTCCATCTGTTCTACTCCTTCCTCAGCCGTGTCAGACAAGGAGCAGGCAGGCATCCCAGTCACCGCCCGGAGCCTCGTCCGCCTTGACGCCGTCGAAGGCGAGCGCAGCTCCGGCCGAGCCTTCGAGGAAGCCCGCCTCGGTCGGCATCTCGGCAGCGAGGAAACGCTCGCTGAGCCGCGGAAGGAACCGGGTGAAGGCGGCGGATTCGTCGGCGTCCTGGGCAACGCGCTGGACGGTGCGCAGAAGACCGCCGACGCCGTGGCACAGCCCCTGGCCGGTGAGCCTGTCGAGCTGGTGGGCGTCGGCCAGGCAGGACAGAAGTGCCCGTTCGGCCATGCGTTTGCGGTCCGCGTCGCCCAGAGCGAGAGCCGCGAGTTGCTGCGCACGGGCGATACCGGGGGTGCCGTAGCACCAGGACGGAGTGTCCGAGTGTTGGTGGACCGGCGTGGTCGCGGTTGTCCATCGTGGCCAGTGAACTCCCTGGTGGGCGCTCACCCGTATCTGGTCCAGCCACCGGCAGATCCGCCGCATGGCCTCCTCCTGTCCGGGCACGATGACGCCGCGCAGCTCGGCGAGTGCAAGGAGGGCCAGCGGGCCGGTGATGCCGTGGGCGAGGCCGGCGTTGGCGTGGCCACCGGGGGTGGGTGAGCCGAGATTGACGGGGCTGTGGGCCACCCACCAGCCCAGGCGGGTGCCGGGGAGCGGCTCGGTCAGGCGCACCAGGTACTCCAGGACCCCTCTCAGCACGCCGAGTTGGCGGTCACCGCGTCGAAGGAGAAGAGCGCCGAGCCCGGTCAGACCACGGAACAGGTCGTACTCGGCGAAACTCGTCGGCTCGCCACGGTCGATGCGTGCGTGGGCCGCCGTGAGCCGACGCCGGGTGTGCTCGGCGACGATCCGGTCGAGCGCGTGTACGGCACTCGCGTAGCGGTCGCTGTCGGCGGCGGCCTGGTGCAGGACATACGTCATCGCCGGAGCGCCGAGGAACAGGCTCGCTTCGTCGCCGTCGATGAGAGGGCCGATGGCGGCGAGTTGGCGATGAACGGTCTGCCAGGAGCAGTTGTCCTGGTGGGCACGTTCGATGTGGAGCAGCGCGATGCCGAGGTGGCCGTGGGCCAGGGACTGCCGGTAAGCGGTCATCGCCGTCCTCCTGCGGCGCGCGTCGCCCACGACAAGGCGGTGGCGCGGGCCAGGCGGCGGCAGGCGGCCTCGCCATCGGGGTCGATGCCTGCGGCCCGGTTGTGGTGCATGTGCAGCAGGGATGGCAGGACTCCGGCCGGGTCGGCGCCGCAGTCGTCGAGCGCGGTTCGGTAGCTCTCCAAGGCGGCGCGGCGATAGGTCCAGGCGGCGACCACGCGCTCTCCGCCCGGCAGCGCGCGCAGTGAGGCGAAGTCGTGGTCCGGAGTGGACAGACGGGCTGCCTGCTCCTGGACGGGACGCGGCGGAGCCGTGCCCTTGGCCTTCGGGAGCCGCTCGATCAGCCAGCGATGCCCGGCGGCCGGGCTGCCGGTGAAGGCGGCGGCCATGTCCGTGAAGCTGGCCGCCGTCACGGCGGGACGCAGACTCGGCGGTATGCCGAGGGACAGTTGGGCGACGGCGGCAGCGGAGTCGGCGGCGAAGACCAGTTCGGCGGCTTCCAGTGCCCGCCCGGTGCCGTAGCGGCCGGTCTCGGGCTCGTCGGTGTCCCACTGGATACGGCTGACCAGCCCGGTGTCACGGAGTGCCGCCGCCCAGCCGCCGACGTGCCGCGCGACGCTCCCGAAGTCGTGAGGCAGATGGAGCCGTAGCCGCAGGTGGGGGCCGGTGTCGTCGTATCGCGTGAACCACCACTGCGGCTCGTCGCCTTCCCAGTCCCGGAACAGGGCGGGCAGGTTTGTGGTCAGGATCTCCGGGGTGCGCTCGGGGTGGCAGTAGACCTTCAGGTAGGTCCATGGGGAGGTGCCGGGCAGTCGTCCGGCGTCCCGTCGCAGGACCGTCGACGTCAGTGTGGGGCGGTTCGCAGGGGGCAGGTTGGAGGCGAACGGCATGGTGATCTCGTGGGTGCGGCCCAGCCAGCCGTACGACTCCTCGTCGGGCGCCTCGTGCAAGGTCACCGTGCCGGTGCGGGTCAGCTCCATACGCAGCAACTGCTGGTGGGCGAGCTGGTCCAGATCGAGCCGGAGCCGTTGGTCGTCCGAGCCGAGGAAGACCGAACGGGGTACGCCGTAGCGACAGCGCCAGTCGGTGAAGCGGCGCAGCCAGCCAGGTCCGTCGTCGAGTGAACGAAGGCGCCAGCGGGTGGGCGAGAGGACCGTGCGGCCGGAGCGGATCTCGGGCAGGAACGGCATACGTTCGGCGGCTCCCCAGACGAAGGGCGCCAGCACAGCAACGTGGGAGCGGGGTACTTCGGCAAGGAAGCGGACCAACGGGTGCGTGGCGTTGGTGAGTTCGACCGCGTTCATCACCGACGGCTCGATGAACTCCCCGGTGGACAGCGACACGAGGTAGAGCCGCTGGGAATCCGCCGTCACGGCGAGGTCGTCCAGGTCGAGCGTGACGGCCGAGTTGTGCTCGCCCAGCGAGATCAAGTGGGGGACGGCAGCGGGCGCCCTGCTGACGTTCTGGGTGCGCAGCCGTAGCGGCGGGCTGGAGATCTGGGCGCGCTCGGCACCGGCGGTGAGCGTGGGCAAGGCCGCGTACGCGGCGGTCATGCGGTCGCGGTCGGCGGGCTCCAGCAGGGTCAGGAAACGGCCGGTCGTGGTGCCGGCCGACTGGGACAGGCCCGCGAGGTTCAGCCTGAACCTGCCTTGCTGCAAGGCGTCGAGCGAAGGAGCGAGCACGGTGAAGCACAGTTCGACGTGAGCGGGAACCTGCCGGACGTCGCCGACGGAGAGCGCGGCGAGGTCGTCGTCCGTCAGCACGACCTCACGCACCTGGTTGACGGCGGCGTCCTGGGCGAGCGCGAGGAGATGCTCGTCCCGGAGAGTCGTGGCCCGGACCGGGCGGTCGAGGACCGAACCGCGATAGCCGGCCGGGAAACCGAGGCCGATGTCGGCGTCGGTGAGGTCGCGGACGGGTACGAGGGTGCCCATGCTGTAGCGCTCCAGGAAACGGGCGCGGTAGTCCTGCCAGGCCGGTGGTCCCGCCGGGTACGGCGAGATGCGGGCCATGACCTCAAGGGCTCGTTCCGCTTCATGGGCGACCGCGGTGGGTAGAACGATGTCGCAGTCGGGGCGCAGGCTCACGACCAGGGTCCGTTCGGTGACGTCCGTCAGCGCGGTCATCTGCCGGGTGGCTTCCGCGCGGATCGTCCGCTGCTGGTCAGGGGGTGCGCTGTCGTGCCGGGCCAGAAGACGGTGGACGTGCCGGAGCTGGTCTGCGGTCTCGTGCTCTTCCACGGCGTCCAGCCGGACGACGAGGTGGCCGAGGGCGTCGTCGCAGGTCATGGGCGCCCGCAAGGCGGTGAGGAGGATGCAGTGTGCGACGAGACCGCGCACCATGTCCTCGATCGCGGAAACAGCGGCAGAGGGGTACTCCGCGCGCAGTTTGGCGATGATGTCCTCGACCGTGATCGGGCTGCGAGCAAGCCGGAGTACCTCCTCGGCAGCCGGAGTGCGCCGGAGGATCACCTCGGCGGGCCCGTCCTTTCCCGGCTGGTGGGGTACCGCGATCTTGGTGCCCCGGACGACGTGAGTCCGGTCGGCCACGACCGGCAGACGCCGCAGCAGGCCGGGATTCCCCTCCAGAGCGGTGACGACCTCGGCGAGCCACTCGGCGTCCGCACGAACGGAAACCTGATGCCGGGTGCCCCAGTGAGCTCGGGCCTGGTCACCAAGGCGGACAGGCGCGGGGCCGGCGAACATGCCGAAGGGGGTGGCACGGTGCCGCATCCGCAGCAGGTAGCGCATCAGCGACACGACGGTACGCCGGACGTTCCGGGGCCTCCGGTCACGGTGTTCGAGTATGCCGCGCACGGCCTCGGCGAGCAGAGGACTGGCGACCTCGACGGCCGCCGACGTGGCGCCGTCCGCCCAGACTTCACCGATCCACTCCCGCTGGCGCTCCACGTCTGCCGGGGTGCTGCCGTTCAGGTCCGGCCAAGGAGGCAGCGGGGCCGCGAGGGACTGCGCGGCTGCTCTGATCAGGACCGCGTCAACGGCTCGGTACATCGCTCTGCCTCCTTCGTGTTCCTGGTGGTGAGGGGCGGGTCCTGCCCCTCACCACACCGGATGGTCAGCCGCTGACGCAGGTGCTGTTGGAGCAGGCGGACTGACAGGTCGAGCCGCAGCCGTCGCCGGTGTCGTTCAGAAGACCGGGGACGACCGGGGCGGACGCGATGGTCTCGATGGCGAGGTCGAAGTCTGCGTCGGCGCCGGCCACGAAGTCCGTGGCGGCCTTGAGCGCGAAGGTGCCCTGCTGTGGCATGTCGAATTCCTCCTGTACGGGTGAGTGGGATGTGCTGTGCCTCCCCGGCCGGGGGACGCTTTTCGCGTTACGGCCAGGTGATCAGGACCCGCGTGTGCGGCCGGTCGACAACCCGGCCCGCGGGAAGCTGCGCCACCGGTGTACTCACCGGGTGGATCTCGACCCGCGCGCGGTCCGCACGGTGTCCGCGATCCCAGTTCTGGATCTCCTGGACCAGGCGCTCGGCGACCTTCCGGCCCTGCGGTCCGTGGCCGACGGCGCCGAGTTCGAACCGATCCGGGTCCTCGGTACGGCGCACCGTACGGTAGGCGAAGCTGTCGCCGTGGACGAGTGTGGGCACGCCGAGCGGGGACGCCGAGGCGACCAGGCCGCGTTCGCGGGCGGCCGGTGTCGCGGCCAGGAGTGGCAGGTTGTCCAGCGCGGTCGTCAGCCACAGGTCCAGGTGCTCGTTGGACTCGTCGCCCGCGAGCGTCACCCCTGACCAGACGTCGGTGCGGGGGCTGCGCAGGGCGGTGCGCAGCGCGTCGGCGTCGGGTTCGGGGTGGCCGTCCAGGCGCAGCCCGACTTCCTCCCCCTCGGCGTCGTGGAGCAGAACCAGGCTGACGCGGTTCTCACCGGCCCCCTGCATGGGCACGAAGCCGCACAGTTCGACGCTGTCGCTGACGAGCCGGTCGCCGTGGCGGACGAGTGCGACGGCGCGCGTCATGCCGCGCATCCGCAGCGGTACGACGAGCCGCCCGCCTTCGGCGAGTTGAGCGGTCCAAGCGGGCGGGACATCGGCGGCCTGGACGGTGACGACGATGCGGTCGTACGGAGCGTCGTTGGCCCAGCCGTACTCGCCGTCGGCGGTGACGGCGCGGACCTGCCGGTCGTAACCGGCCTCGGTGAGGAACCGCCGGGCGGCCTCGGTCACGTCAGGGTCGATGTCGAGCGTGACGACTCGGCCGGTGGGACCGACGATTTCCGCAAGGTAGGCCGCGTTGACGCCGCCTGAACCGATCTCCAGCACCCGCATACCGGCGCGGAGGTCGGCCTGTTCGAGCTGCATGGCCTGGATACGGGCGGCGGACACCGAGCTGATCGCCACACCGTCGGCGTCCTTCTTCGTGATCGCGGCGAACTCCGTCTGGTAGGCCGTCGCCAGGTCCAGTTCGGGGGTGGCCAGGTGCCGGGGGACCTTGCGGAACGCCGCCACGACCTGCGGGCTGCGGGCGGCACCCAGCTCGATCAGCTCCCGGACCATCGCGTCACGCGACTGCTGTTCCGACCCGGACGATTCCTCCGGGCGGGTGTTTGTGACGGGAACGTTGTTCACGGACTCTCTCTTTCTCGGCTTGGTCCGGGCTCCCAGGTGACGGGTACGGGAGCCGTGACCGGTCTTCAGTTCGCCGGCGGGTCCGGCTTTCGCGGAAGCGGTCAAGGCACGGCTTCCAGAGAAGCGGGCCGACCGACGTGCTTGACGGCTCCGGAACCCAGCGAGCGGCTGCACCACACCCACTTACCACCGCGGTGTGCTCGCGCACGGCATCCCCAGTTGTCCGAGAGGGCCTCGACCAGGGCTAACCCACGGCCCGACTCGTCCTCGGCGGACTGCGCCCGCGTGACCGGCAGGCCAGGGGAAGCGTCGGCGACCTCGACGAGAACCAGGTCCCCACGCTGTTGCAGGACCATCACGATGGTTCCCTCGCCGTGTTGCGCGGCGTTGGTCACCAGCTCGGACACGACCAGGGTCAGGTCGTCGACCAAGCTGTGCAGGCCCCACGACGTGAGGGTGTCGAGTGCCGTCCTGCGCGCCCTCGCCGCCGCTCGGGGATCAGGCTCCAGGGGAACGGCGATCGCTCGGAGGACACCGCCGGCTGTCTCTCCCTGAGGAGCAGGTGGGGGGCTTTCCTGCATCACGGCGAAACTCCTGGGGAAGAGACGGACAAGACCGAGCCGAGCCTCAAACGCCTTGTACTTCGCTGGTGTTGATGCCCTTGTGCTTGGTGATGGCGAACAGATTGAGGGCGGTGCGGATGTCGTCGCCATGGCCCAGGGGGTAGCGTCCGGTGCTCTTCCGGGGGAGAGACGTCGCGTGCGGGTAGCGTCGAAGTGTCTTCTGCGCCAGGAGTGTTGCGTGCGCGACCGGTGGCGGGATCTCTTTTCCTGCGGGGGACTCGCAGGCCCACAGGGGCGGCGACAGATGGTCAGTGGTCTTCTTTGGCCGAGAGGGGCCGACGATGGATGAACGTCCCAGGACGCTGCTCAAGTCCTTGGTGGCCCAACGCCACTGGCGCTACGCCGACTTCGTGGCCCACTTCGGCCGGGTTGCCGAGAAAGTGATCAAGAAGGGCGCCGCGAACCCGACGATTTCCGAGGCACAGTTCCGTCGTTGGACCGCCGGAACCATCCGCACCCTGCCCGGACCGGACGCCTGCCGGGTGCTGGAGGAGATGTTCGGTGTCAGCGCCGCCGCCCTGTTCCAGCCGCCGCCCTCACCCGAGTCACCCGCACCCGCGTTCAGCCTGAAGGACGAGATCGACATGACCGCACGCGACGCATCGAGCGAGGCCGGCGCCGCCGCCTCGGCGTCCATCTCCGACACCACCCTCGACCAACTGCGCGACGATGTCGCCGAACTCGCCCGCCGGTACCACTCCTACTCGGCATTCGAAGTCCTCCAGACGGCACGCAGGCTCAGGGAGGAAGCCGAACAGCACCGGGACCGCACCCAGGTTCCCGCCCAGCAGGAGGACCTGCTGATCATCGCCGGTCAAGCCTGCGCGCTGCTGTCCGCCGCGGCCTTCGACCTCGGCTCCCTCGACGGCTCCACCCGGCTCGCCCGCGCAGCCGCGCTGTACGGCGAGACCGCCCGCTTCACACCGTTGCGAGCCTTCGCCGGTGGCGCCCTCGCCTACATCGCCTACTTCTCGGGACGCCCCGCCGAGGCGGCTCAGATCGCCCAGCGCGCACAGATGTTCACCGGGCTCGGCGATGTCGCGCACCGCCGCCTGGCGGCCATCGAGGCACGCGCCCACGGCCACCGAGGCGACGCGGTGTCGGCTCAGCGAGCGCTTGACGCCTCCCGCCGAGAGGGACGAGACGCGTTCGACGACCTCCACGACGGTGTAGGAGGGGAGTTCGGGTTCACCGACGAGCGACTGGCCATGTCCAACAGCTCCACCTCCCTCCTGCTCGGCGACGGAGAGCAGGCCGAGGCCGCGGCCCGCACCGCCCTCGACCTGGTGACCGCCAAACCCGAGGCACTCCGCTCCGCGCGCGTGGTGGGCGGAGCGGCTGCGGACCTCGCCGCGGCCCGCCTGCTGAGCGGAGACCTCGACGGCGCTGCCGATGCCCTCGACCGCGTCTGGATCGTGCCCGGTGAACAGCGTGCCACCGGCCTCCTGACCCGCACCGCGCGCGTCCGCCGCCAACTGGCCGACGAACAATTCCGCCGGACACCGCTCGCCGACGAGATCAGCGAGCGGCTGGAGCACTTCAGCCGCCTCGCCGCACAGCACCAGCTAGGAGCCGGCGCCGTGGCCGCGCTGGAGGGCTGAACCGCCTTACGACGCGGACGCCAGGGAGGCGAGGATCTCGGCCTCCTTCTCGGGAGCGAGGCCGTGTTCCGCCCAGCGGGGGTGTTCCACGGGGCGGCCGTCGCCCCGCAGCCACGCCCAGGTGTCCGCGATCGTCTCGGTGAGCGGTCGGCACCGCAGCCCGGCTGCCACCGCCCGGCCCGAGTCCACCGACCACGCGCCCGCGTGCGTACGCCACAGCGGCAGTTCGGTCCACTGCCGGACCCCGTGCCCGACGAGCGTCTCCGGCTCGACCCACACCGGGTGGCCGTTCGACTCGGTGACATCGAGGCAGGCGAGCAGGAAGTCCTTGAAGCTCAGCCCTTCGGGGTGTGCCACGTTGTAGGCGCCGCCAGTCGTGGCAGCCGCCTGGTCCACGGCGAACGCCGCGACGTCGCGCACGTCGACCGGCTGGATGACTCGCGCGGCCGGTGCCGGCGCGAGCACTGGACCACCCCGGTCGGCCCGGTTCAGCCACCACGGCAGCCGCCCCACGTACTCACCCGGCCCGAGGATGATCCCCGGCCGCAGAAACACCGCCCGGTCCCCGAACGCCTCACTGACCGCCCGCTCCCCGCCGGCCTTCTGGAACCCGTACTTGGTGGGCGAACCGTCCGCGCCGGTGTAGCCGAAGGAGGCGTCCGCGTCCGACGGACACTCCAGTACCTCCGACGACTCGGTCAGCGTCCGGTGCGGCCACCCCGCGTACACCGACACGGTGGACACATGCACCCACCGGGAAGCCGCGTCACGCAGGGCCTGCGCTGCCAGCCGCACTTCGCGCGGCGCGAGCTCGGAACTCGACGTGTCGATCACGGCGTCCCAAGGACCGTGTCCGGCCAGCCGGTCGAGATCCGCGACTTGCGTGCGGTCACCCCGCACCGAGCGCACCCCCGGCACGTCCTGCCCGGACCGGCCACGGTTGAACGCCGTCACGTCCCAGCCGCGACGCAGGGCCTCCTCGACGACGCTCTTGCCCAGGAACCACGTACCGCCCATGACCAGAATCCTCATACCCAAGATCCTGCCCTCCACCGGGGCCGGGAAGAAAGGGGACCCACGCTCTCCAGAGGTCACCCCCAGGGGAACAACGGGTGACGGACCTCTGCCGGGATCAACGGCGCGGTGCCCGTGAAGCCGAAGGCCCTGCCAGACGCTGTGTCATGGCCTGACCATTGGCGGGGCGGCTGATCCGAGTGGGTTCTATGCTTGGTGCGTAGGCGGGCAGGTCGGCTCGGCGGCGCAGTCGCCACACCAGGACGTCGCTGAGGGATTTGGCGGTGCCCAGTTCCCGGCGGGCGGCTGCCTCGGCGAGCAGAGCGCCGGGCTTGTGGCCAGCGCGTTCTACATCGGCGAGGGTGGCGGCCAGGGCGTTCCAGCCGGGTTCGGTCAGGATGGTCTCGGCGAGCTCGGGCAGGGCGGTGCGGACGGTGGTGGCGTGGTGACGGCGCAAGGACGGGGCGAGTCGGCGGCCACGTTCGCGTAGCACGGTGAGGGGTTCGGCGGCTGCCTGCCGGTAGGCGTTCCGCAGGTGGGCGGCTGTCCGCCGGGCGGCTTCGGCCTGCTGGGCGTGCTGGCGTCGAGCGTGCCAGTGGGCGGCGGCGATGACGAGGAAGATCAGTGTGTCCAGGACCATGGCGGTGCTGGCCCCGTCCTCGCCCCGGCCGAACGCGGGCCCGCTGTACATAAGATTGCGGGCTGCCTGGCGCAGATCCTGCGCGTGGCGGAACTCGGCTCGGGTGTGGGATCGAGAGGCGCGCTCGAAGTTCCGAGCCGCCTGACGCAGTTCGTCGCGGGTGTGGACGGCTGAGGTCTTGGCGAGAGCATCCAGAACCTCGCCGGTGGCGGCGATCTGCGCGGCAGCCGCGCCGTCGTCGGTGTGGTCGAGGACGAGCAGCGCCGCCCAGACCGCGTGGGTGGTGGAGCGTCGTGCAGCGGCGGGTGACGAGGGGGCCGGTGGTGGTGTGCTGGTGGCGAAGCGTTCCTGGAGGCGGGGCAGGGACAGGTCTGGGGCGAGGGTGGATCCGGCGTAGTAGACCGGCTTCTTGTCGCTGTTGCGGTCGTCGGGCAGGGCAACCGTGTAGCCCTTCAGGTCGCCGGAGGGCAGGACCCTCGTGCGTACGAGCAGCCCGGAGTCCTTGAGGCGGTCGAGGAACTCCTCGGTGGAGGCGGCACCGGCCATCGCGTGCCGAACGGTCTCGCGCAGTTCCTCGCGCGCAGCGCGGTCCCGGCCCAGGCGATCGGCCTTGTGCCGTTCGGCGCTGGTGGTGCGCTTCGCCGCAGTGCCGTCGCCGGGGGCAACACGGTGGAGACCGTAGTCGGCTTCGATGAGGCGGGCTTCGGCCTGGGCGCGTTGGCCGGAGCGGTGGTGGTCGGGGCGGCGGCCGTCTTCGCGGACGAGGGTGGCGATGATGTGGATGTGGTCGTCCGCGTGGCGGACGGCGGCCCAGCGGCAGCCCGCGCCGTCGCCGGGGTCGATGCCGGTGGCTGCGACAGTGCGTCGGGCGATGTCGGCCCACTGGTCGTCGGTCAGGATCGGGTCGCCGGGGGCGGCGCGTACCGAGCAGTGCCACACGTGTTTGTCGGGCCGCTGGCCTTGGGCGAGGAGGTGGAGCGGCTGGTCGAGGAGGTGAGCGAGGTCCTTCTTGGTGGCTGAAGGGTCGCGGCCGGGGTCGGGGGCCAGGTGGTCGAAGGAGGCGACCAGGTGCGGGTCGACGTGCTCCTCGTGCGTGCCCTTGCCGTAGAGGTAGTGGAGCAGGCCGAGGGTGCTGCGGCCCTGCTTGTGGATGCTGGGGATCAAGCCGCCTCATCCTCCTGATGGTTGGCCACGCGGTCGACGGCCTTCTTCGTGGCGTTGGCCGCGCGGCGGATGTCGGCGATGACTTCCCTGAGGTGGGGCGCGTCACCGCCGGAGTTGAGAGTCTTGGCGACCTGGTTGAGATTGCTGCCGGCCCAGCCGAGCTGCCGGCGCATGGCGAACAGCTCGGTGAGCACATCGCGTTCGGTGGCGATGGTGGCGGCGGTGCGGGACTGGTCGCGGGCGGCGGCCAGCGCGGCGTGGGCGAGGAACCCGGCCAGACTCATGCCGACGGCATCGGCGCCGGCCTGGATGATCGCGTGCTCGTGATCGCTGAGGCGTACGCTCTGGGCGGGACGCTGCTTCTTCTCGCGCGGACGCGCCTTCCCCCTGACCTTGGTCCGGCGCTCGCGCCCGATGTCCCCTCGCCGCGATCCGCCCTCGGTCGCCGCCTCTCCGTCCGGCGCCCCCTGGCGCTGGACGGGCCCCGCCGCCCTCGGGGCGGGGTCGGGTTCGAGCGCTCCCCCTGCGGGGGAGTGTCCGAACCTCCAACTTGCTCCGCTGTTGGTCAGGGCGGTGGTTACCTCTCGCTGATGGTGGGGGAATTCGTGGTGTGGGTCGGGCATCGGGTGGTTCTCCGTGAGGTGCTGGTGTCGGATGCTTCACTGCGGGGTTCCCTGGCCCTGTTCTTGCTGGTGCAGTGACACAGGGGGTCCGGGAGAGGGACGGTGCGTCGCCGGAGTCAGTCGGTGCCGACGGAAGTTGTGCGGAGTTCCGTCTGCTGCGGAGATACGGGGCCGGTCCGGCCGGCGCGCTCGGCTTGCAGTCGGTCGCGCAGGACACGGGCGCGCTTCTGGCCGATCCGCAGTGCGCCGCGCAGACGTTCGGCGGTCAACCGGTCGTCGTCCCAGTCGGCGGTCAGGAGTCGGGCATCGTCGAGGACATCGGCGTCGGTACGCGTCCGGTCGGCGCTCGACTCGGCGGCTACGATCCGGCGCGGGGTGGTCCCGGCCGACTCCGCCACGGTGATGGACCGGGGCGGCCGGGCCGTGGGGGCCGACTCGTCGGGGTCGGTCGGCCGTGTCACGCGCGTTTTCACGACCTTCACCGGGGGCGACTCGACCGGTTGCTCTGAGGCCGACTCAGCCTGGTCCGACCCCGACTGTGCGCCCCGGTTGTCGGCTTGTTGCCTGACCGACCGTGCAGAGGTTTCTTCGAAGGAGTCGGCCGACTCCGGACCGTGGTGCAGCACCTTCGCCACGAGGTCCGAACCGAAGTAGATCGACCCGACCGGGAGCGAGGTCGCCAACAGCACGAGAGCCCAGTTCGCGGGGTTCCAGTCGGCCAGTCGGTTCCACCGAGCCGACGTGGTGTGCAGGGCTGGGACGAGACCGTGGACGTAGTTCAGCAGGAGGCTGGCGATCGTGTAGGCGGCCAGGACCCGCAGCGCGACCTTCCGTTCGGCGCCGGTCAGCACCAGCGCGGCGATCAACGCGAGGGCCATCAGTCCGTCGACGACGATCGGGTAGAGCAGGGCGGCGGTGGAATCGGCGCCGATGGCGCGGGCCACGTCGGACAGGGCGTTCCACGAGACCCGGAAGGCCATGAGGACAACGGCCATCAGACCAAGGACGAGGGTGACGCGTCCCTTCCGGTTCACGCGATTCCTCGCAGCGGGTGCGGGTGTTCGGGGAGCGGTTCCAGGATCGCTGCGATGTCCGAGGGCCTCGTCCTCGGTGGCCGAGACAGGTGGCACGATGCCGCGATCGGCTCGGGGGAAGCTTGGTACAGGGGAGTGCAAGGAGTGATCTCCAGGGTGGGGAAGCGGTGCCCGTCGGCGAGGGCGGGCGGCGTTCACGGAGGGGGCGTACACGCGGGCCCCCTTCTAAAGGGGGCCCCGCGCGTGATCGCTTGGGTGCGTGTACGGCGTGGACGCTTGCGTGATCGTGTGACCTGCGATTTCGCGTGGAGCGTGTGCGCTGTGAGCGCTTCACCGCGCTGTATGGACGCGGAGGCCGCGTGTACGGTCGCGTGAACGCCCCGCAGGGGCAGGGAAGGCTTCAGCCGACGGCGGTGAGGTGGCGGGCGGAGGGGTAGTAGCGGGCTTGCTGGCCACCCCCAGCTCCTCCGGCGATGCCGTCGGCCTTGGTCGCCAGGCCGCTTTCGACGAGGCGGCTGAGGTGCCGTCGCGCCTTCTCGATGTCGGCGCGCTCGGGATCACCTCCGCCGATGAGGACGGTCGCCAGGTCGCGCGCTGTCAGCCCGTTGGGGGCGTTGCGCAGCAGGATGGCGGGGTCCTTGGTGGGGTCGACGATGGTGGTGCCGCGCACATGGTCGTGCGTGACGTCCAGCGGGCCGACCTCCCCGGTGGGGGTCTTGAGGTGGTGCAGGGTGACGGCGGGGTCGCCTGCCCTGCCGGTGACGAACAGGACGCTGCCTGCGCCGGCGGTGATCCATGTGGAGCCGTAGACCTGGTCCAGGCTGGGGCGTTGGACGCGTGGGGCGTCGGCGGTTGCCTTGCGCTGGTGGTGCAGCTCCAGGATCTCCACGCCGCCTCGCAGGGCGCGCATGCGGGCGTTGTGGAAGGCGACGGCGAGGCTGTCGTCGACCATCGTGCTGACGGCGTCCTTGAGGCTGTCGATCACGATGGTGTCGGCCCGGTGGGCGGCGGCGAGGTCGGCGAGGAGGTCGGGCTCCTTGTCGAGGGTGGCGGGTAGTGGGCCTTCCCAGACCACGAGCCGCTCGCGCAGGATCTTCTCGTCGGTGGGGAAGACGCGACGGGCCATGGCCTTGGCGATCTGCTTGGGCCGGTCCATGGCCAGGTAGAGCACCCGCCTGCTGGGCGCGACGGGCATCTCCAGGACGGTCTCCTGCAGGCCGATGCGGGCGAAGATCACCTGATGGGCCAGGGTCGTCTTGCCTACGCCCGGAGCGCCGACGATCATCAGGCTCTCGCCAGGTGCCCAGACGGTCTTCTCTCGGGTGCCCCACAGGGGTTCGGCGTCCGCACCGCTCTCTTTGACGAACGACCATCCGTCGGTGATGAACCGCGAGAGTCGTCCCTGCCCCGAGGCCAGGGCCCGCTCGCGCTCGGCCCGGACCTCACTTTCGACTTCGCTGCGGATGGCATCGGGGTCTGCTCCGGGCTCCGTGGCCCGCTGCATCGTGCGCAGACCAGAGGCGCGCAGGCGCCGCAGCTCGGACATGCGGCGCACGATCCCCGCGTAATGGGTGGCACCGCTGACCGAGGGCGTGGCGGAAGCGAGCCGGTGCACGTACGGCGCACCGCCGACCCGCTGCAGGTCGTCCTGCTCGCGCAGCCGGTCGCAGAGCACGATCGGATCGGTGGGTTTGTCCTCGCCGCGCAGGGCGAGGATGGCCTGCCAGACCGTCTCGTGTGCCGGCCGGTAGAAGTCCGGTCCATCGAGCATGTTCCGGACGGCGTCGACCACTGCGGAGTCGTGCATGCACGCGCCCAGCATGGCGGCTTCGGCGTCCGCGTCGTGCGGCGGCACGGCGGTGAAGTCGTCGAAGGGGTGAGGGTGGCTGTGGTCGTCGAAGTGTGGCGCGGCAGGACGGCGTTCGTCCATACTGGGCACTGAGCTCCTCACGTGCGGGCCGCATGGGACGGCGAATCCCAGGCCACGCAGGTCGATCGTTCAGGGATGGGCGGTTACGAGGGTTCGAGCTCGGTCCCCGGTGTTCGTAGCACCGGGGGCTTTTTGCGTTCACCCCCGTGCGGGGGCGGACGACCCACATTACCTGACGTTTTCGGAAGCGCAATGGTTGCATTCGGATGTGCAATGGTGTTTCCTTGGATCATCGCCCCGGGTGTCCCCTGGGCCCGACCGAGGAGGTGGAGAGATGAGCAGCGAGGAAGGGGCGGCACGTGCCGGCCCGGACCGGCCCTTGCCCGAGGACTACGTCGCCCAGCGGATCAAGCTCGAACGTGAAGCCCGCGGCTGGAGTACGGTCACGCTGTCCGAGCGGATGGCCGACGTCGGCCACCCCGTCAACCAGGCTGCCATCTGGCGTATCGAGAGCGGCAAGCCGAGACGCCGGGTCAACCTCGACGAGGCCATCGGCTTCTGCAAGGTCTTCGACCTCGACATGGATGAGCTGATCAGCCCTCCCGGCCAGATCGCCAACGCGCACGTCCGTCGGCTCATCGCCGAGTACATCGACAAGTACAAGCAGCACCTCGCCGCCCGCAAGGAAATGGGCCGGATCCAGGGCGAGTTGCAGGAGTACACCGACGCCAACCCGAATCAGGAAGACCTGGTCAAGGGACTCCTGACGCACGAGCTCGCGGTCGCCACCAACGGCGAGTTCCACCGCCACTTCCCGCCGTCGAAGCTGATCAGCTACCTCGGCGAACACGTCAACGACATCACCCCGACGGACTGACCGGCCTGCCGACTCTCGCTGCTACGAACAGCAAGGACCGGCCCTCGCCGCGTGCGTCCGATCACACAACGCCCATCCCTGAACGATCGCGGCCACCGGGATTCGCCGTCCCGCTTGGCCGGAGAAGGACTTCCCTTGCACGAAAACGGTCTTCCGCTTGCCCAGATAGCCCGCCTCCTGGACGTCCCCGAGGACGCCCTGCGCACCCTCGTGGATCATCGCCGACCCACCAGCGACGCCACGCTCGTCGCGCTCACGGTCGAGGAGGCCGCCCGTCGCCTGGGCATCGGCCGCACCAAGCTGTACGAGTACGTCTCCACCGGTGAGATCGCTTCCGTCAAGATCGGCAGTCTCCGGCGCATCCCAGCCGAGGCGGTGAACGACTTCCTGACCCACCAGCTCGACGCGTCGGACTTCGGGACTGCCGCGTGACCGACTCCCGTACCACCAAGTCCCGCCAGCCCAATGGCGCCTCGACCATCTACCTCGGCAAGGACGGCCGCTGGCACGGCCGAGTCACCGTGGGCGTGAAGGACGACGGCACCCCGGACCGGCGCCACGTCAGCCGCAAGACCCGCCCCGAGGTCACCAAGGTCGTCCGCGAGCTGGAGCGCCAGCGCGACAAAGGCGCCGTCCGCAAGGCAGGCCAGTCCTGGACCGTGAAGACGTGGCTCACCCACTGGGTCGAGAACATCGCCGCCGCGTACGTCTCGGAGAACACGATCGACGGCTACCGGGTGGCGGTCTACCACCACCTCATCCCCGGCCTCGGCGCCCATCGCCTGGAGAAGCTCGACCCCGAGCACCTGGAGCGCTTCTACAAGAAGATGCAGGACAACGGCAGCGCCGCCGGAACTGCCCACCAGGCTCACCGCACGGTCCGCGCTGCCCTGAACGAGGCAGTGCGACGCCAGCACCTCGCCTCGAACCCGGCCTCCATCGCCAAGGCCCCCAAGGTCGAAGAGGAGGAGGTCGAGCCGTACACGGTCGAGGAGGTCCAGCGCCTCCTCGCGGAAGCGGGCAAGCACCGCAACACCGCCCGCTGGGTCATCGCGCTCGCCCTCGGCCTGCGCCAGGGCGAGGTCCTCGGCATGCAGTGGGACGACGTCGACTTCGAGCTCGGCGTCATCCGCGTACGCCGTGGTCGGCTGCGCCCCCGCTACAAACACGGCTGCGGCGACCGCTGCGGACGCAAGCCCGGCTTCTGCCCCCAGAAGATCAACACCCGCCGCGAGACGAAGAACGCCAAGTCCCGCGCCGGCCAGCGGCCCATCGGCGTCCCCGACGAGCTGCTCGAGCTTCTGCGTCAGCACAAGGAGGCCCAGGCCCACGAGCGAGCCAGGGCCCGCGATCTGTGGACGGAGAAGGGGTACGTGTTTACCTCACCCACCGGCGAGCCCCTGAACCCGAACACCGACCACCACAAGTGGAAGGAGCTCCTGAAAACCGCCGGCGTCCGCGACGCCCGCCTCCACGACGCCCGCCACACCGCGGCGACGGTCCTGCTCATCCTCGGCGTCTCCGACGCGGTCGTCGACTCCATCATGGGCTGGGAACCCGGCAAGTCCGCCCGGATGCGCCGCCGCTACCAGCACCTGACGAGCCGCGTCCTCAAGGACACCGCAGCCAAGGTCGGCGGCCTCCTGTGGGGCACGGGCCAGGAGGCGGAAAGCGCCACGCCGGGGACTGGCCAGAGCCCCGTGCCTGCGGAGCTGGTGATCCACGTCGCCCGCCTCGGTGAGCGGCGCGTGCCCTTCCTCTACCGCGACCACGCCGACGAGGTCGTCGCCCGGTGGAGCGAGGATTGGCCTGACCACACGGCTGAGGTCGAGGAATGGGACCGCTGGCGCTGGGAACACCAAGGCCCCGGCGGCGCGAGTGCCATCCGCGACCGCATGCCAGAGCGGGCCGTGGTCTTCCACGCCCGAGCTCTGTTCCTCCCCGGCGGGGAACGCGCGGCGACCGGGACCCCGGAGCAGTGGTCGGTGCCGGCCTGGGACTTCGAGACCGACCGCTACACGGACCGCGCCTCGGCCTGGCGCACGGCCCGACGGCCCGGCACGGGGCAGGAGGTCGAGGCCCAGGTGCGAGGCACGGACAAGGAGGCTGTCGAGGCGGCCTTCGCCGAAGCGTGTGCACAGGCTGTTGATCGTGCTCGGCACCCCGGGAAATACGGGGACACCGACGACTGGTAGTGCCCGGATCACTGTCCATCACCGAGGCCCGGCAACCGCCCAGATTGCCGGGCCTCGGTGCGTACATCAGTCGACGAGATAGTGAGCTTCGACATAGGCGACGGTGGAGCCGTACGGTTCGCCCACTGGCTTCAACATGTACCGGCGGAAGACTGCGGCGGTGGCACGGCGGACGCCGCGATTGCGGGCCTCTGCGTTGTCCCATGACTGAGCGAGGGTGCGCTTGACCACGTGGTCGATCTCCTCGGCCAAGTTCCGTTCCGTGACGGTGAGGCCGGGCGGCGCGTGGTCGTGGATGATCCGCGACAGGACACCCACGTGGTCGTCGTCCAGTACGACGGCTTCCTCGGGGTGTTTCTCCGCGTTCACGATGGCACGGGCGACCCGTAGTGCTTCGGCCAGGAACTCCAGGGCGTCCTGGGCGTTCTGGATGATCCGGTCCCGTAGCTGCCTGATCCGCTCCGCCAGGGCGGTGTACTTGGCGGAACCCGGCTCAACACCTCTGTCCAGGGCCGCCTTGATGTCGTCCAGGATCTCCGCCGCAGACGGCGGCCTCTTGTCCTCGGTGTCGCCCTTGTCGGGCTTGGGACGGACGAGGGCGAGCAGTTCCTTGAGGATCGTGATGCCCTGGGCATCCAGGACGAGGGCTTCTTCCTGGGAGGCGGCCACCGAGAAGGAGTGGACGTGGGCGTTGATTATCTCCAGGACCATCGGCCCCAGCTCGCCCAGCCGCTCCTTCCTCTCCTCGTCGGAGGACTTCTTGAACAGGGTCGTGTACGCAGACCCGAAGAGCCCGAACCCGTCCTGGTACTTGGCGACCCGCTTGTCCGTGTTGATGAGTGGGTACAGACGGGCCAGAAGCCGGTATTTCTTGCTGAAGACCTCGGCGGCATCAGGGTTGGCGTCCAGGAAGCCGTTGATGGTGCGCACGGACTCGTATCCGTGGGCCGTGAGATCGAGGCCGTCGACATCTGCGAAGAGGTCTTCGACGTCGGCGAAGGTGTTGCGGAACTCGGCGACCAGGTCGGTCAGGTCGGTGACGAACCCACCACCCTTGCCGGCGGACCCCTCCGAGGTGGGGTCGACGACGGCACGCTGGACCTCTTCGGCCAGGCTGATGTAGTCCACGACCACGCCGGTGGTCTTCACGAATCCGGCCGGGGACACCCAGGTGCGGTTCGGGCGGGTGATCGTCTGGAACAGATTGTGAGCCTTCATTGGCTTGTCCAGGTAGAGAACGCCCTCGTTGGGGGCGTCGAACCCAGTCATCAGCTTGGCCGTCACGACCAGGAAGCACAGCGGGTCATCGGGGGTGAGGAATCGCCGCTTCTGGTCCTCCTCGTCGACCTCGGAGAGCCGGTAGGGCCGCATGGCCGCGTCTTCGGTCTTGGCGTCCGAGACGTGGATGTTCACCTCTGCGGTGATCCGATCGTGCTTGCCGACTTCGGCGAGTACCTGTGCGGCTTCGTAGCCGGCCAGCAGTTCGTTGATCTTGTCCGTGTATGCCACGGCCAGCTCACGGTTATAGGCGACGACCTGCGCCTTGAGGCCGTTGCGATACATGCCGGCCAGGTAGTGGTCCACGATGTCCTGGCAGACCGTCTGGATGCGTTCGGGGTTGGTGAACACCGAGGTGAGACGCCCGAACTTGCGGGACAAGGTTTCACGGTCAGGGTCGTCGAGGTCGAATTCGTCGGCGAACTGGTCGAACTCGGCTTGGAGGGCCTGGTCGTTCATCTCGAAGGTGACCGGGTGCGGGTCCAGCATGACGGGAACGGTTGCCTCGTCCTGGAGAGACCGGGACACCGAGTACCTGTGCAGCACCCTGTTCGGGTCGGTCTCCTCACCGAAGAGAGCGAAGGTGTTGGTAGCGAGGTTCCTGACGGGTGTACCCGTCATCCCGAAGAACTTCGCGTGCGGCAACGCTGCTCGCATCTGCCCAGCCAGAGACTCTTCCTCGGACGACTGGGTGCGGTGTGCCTCGTCGACCAGCACGATGATGTTGCGGCGGGTCGACAGGTTCTTGCCGGCGTCGGCGAACTTGTGGACAGTCGTGGAGATGACGCCGCGCACATCGTCAGCCAGCAGGGAACGCAACTCCTTACTGGTGGAGGGCTGGTGGAAGTAGGCGTCTCCCATCGCGGAGGTGAACACTCCGGAGGTTTGCCGCACGAGCTGGGTCCGGTCCGAGAGCAGGATGATCGTGGGCGACTCGGTGCGGGTGTCAGCCAGTAGCAGCGAAGCGGCGAACACCATCAACAGCGTCTTCCCGCTGCCTTGGTGGTGCCAGATCAGACCTTTTTTGCCGTCGGCTAGAACCCGCTGGTGAATCAGATGCGCGGCCTCCATCTGTGGGTAGCGGGGCAGATACTTCTTGTCCGCCCCGCCTCCAGAGGTGTCGAACAGGACGAAGTTGGCGAGCATGTCCAGGACCGTGGCTGGGTTGAGCAGCAGCTCGACGGAGCGCTGCACGTCGGCCTGCCCGGACAGGTTCTCGTCGTCGTCAGTGGACCGGAACGGCTGCCACAGATTCAGCGGCGCACCAGCGGCACCGAACCGCAGCTTGAGCCCGTCGGAGGCGACAGCGAAGACGTTGGGGGTGAAGAACCACGGGTACTCGGCGGCGTACACATCGTTGATCTCGCGTGCGGCGTCGGCCCACCCGGACTTAGCGGTCGGAGACTTCACCTCTACGACAACGAGGGGCAGGCCATTGGCCCAGTACACGAGATCGAACCGGCGGGGGGTCTTGCCGGGGATGGTTATGGTCACCTCGTCCGACACGACCAGGGTGTTGGTGGTCGGGTGCTCGAAATCGATGACCTTCAAGGCATGCCATACGCCGTCGGAGCCTCGGAACTCCTTGTGCCCACGCAGCAGTTCCAGCACCTGCTCGTTGGCTCGCACCAGCCCGCCTTCGACGGCGTTGACCGTGGCGATGATCTCCTCGACCACGGCGTCCACGTCGAACCCGTCGATTACCTCAGGGTTGAGTCGGACGATGGCGTTCCGCAGCTGGCCGACGAGCACCGTCTGTGTCGTCTCACGTTGCAGTGACCTGCCTGCCTTGTAACCCCATCCCATTGGGAGAGACCACTGGATCATCGAGTTCTGGAACTCGCGCTCCCGAATGCCCTTTGGCACTGCTCAGACCCCCAACTTGGCAGACTCGATGTCGATGCTGCGGTCCAGTAGCCCCGACAGTAGCCCGGCCCGGACTTCACGGAGGCGGGTGGCCTCTGAGCGGGTTGCCGCAACGACCTCGCTCATCGAGTCGAGTTCTGTCGCGATGCGCTCTTGGTCGGCGACGTTCGGGAGACGCACTAGCATCTGGACCGCCCGCCTGGACCCGATGTGCTTGATGTTGGTTCCGCCAGCGACGTCACGGAATTGTCCGGACTCGTACGCCCACAGGCACCAGTGCTTGACGAACGCCGGAATGCTGACGCCATGGATGGCGCGATAGCGAAGCAGAGTGTTCTGGAAGCAGACCGGGGCTGGGAGCTCGTCCCGCCACATGGCTGGCATTCCCACTGCGGTCTCGCTCGCGCTTCCCTCAGAGACGAGGACGTCCCCGTACCGGAGCCCGAAGGTCTCACGCTCGCTCGGGTTGAAGTCCATCTCAAGTACATCGGAGAGGTCTAGGGTTCCATAGCCGACGTTGGCAGACCGTAGGTAGAAAGTCATGTGCGGGCCGGTGGCACGTTGTGGTGAGCGCTGGCGTCCCATCGTGATGCTAAACGCCTTGTCCGCGCGGACTTTAGCGGCTGAGCTGTTGGTCATCGAGTCGGCGCGAAGGCGGCGGAGAACGTCTTGAAGCGCATCTGCCTCTATGTCGAGTGCAGTGACCTGGTCGTCCACCGCATCAAGCACATTGACGATCCGCGCTTGCACCTCGAGAGGTGGGATCGGAAGTTGAATCTGCAAGAGCTGCTCTGGGTTGAGACGCTTGCGGCGTTGAACCGTCCCGCTCACTCGGTTCTTCATTTCTGCCCAAAGTTGCGGTGAGCGACAGACGTGCCTCATCCAGCCGGGCATCAGTTCGGGGCTAAGCGAGAACGTTGGGAACTCGTTGCTGACGACGAATCCATCGAACTCGGCAGGTACTACGGTGATCGGACCTTCCCACGCCGTCAGTTTTCGCATCACGACCTGGTCAGCGCGCAGCACGTTCATTGACGCGTACTCTGTATCAGTGCCGTTGAGTTTACCTTTGTCGATAACCCCCTTTCCTGCATTCAGAACCCCGGCTAGGCGGTAGGTGGTTTGAGGATTCACCGGTGTTCGCTGGATATCGAGGCGCATTACCTCCCTGAGTGGGCGTAGTGGATAACCGTCGCTCTTCGAAATTGTCGAACCTTGCGGTGGAAGAGCTTCCTCGTGCTGCGCAGGAGCCTCCAGGTCAACAAAGGTGGTCTGCTGCCAATCACTCATCGAAGCCCTCGATCCCGGCAGCAGAGAGGACCGTGAGCATGTGCTGCTCGGTCTTTTGGCGCTCGGCCCGGGCGATGTTGTAGGCGTCGATGAGGGTGCCTAGGTCCTCCTGCTTGGCAGCGGCTTGCTTGATGTAGCGGCCGATGTTGAGATCGTATCCGTTCGCCACGATCTCCGAGATGGTGACAAACCGCGCCGAGAGGCCAGACCCTTCAGCATCGCCTGAGCCCGAGTGATAGGCCGCCACGACGTCGGCGATATCTGCGTCAGTGAGGAGGTGGCGATTCTTGGCTTTGGTGAACCGTGTAGAGGCGTCGATGAACAACACGCCGCCCTGCCGCTCCAAGGTCTTGGTACCGCGGGCGCGGAATACGAGGATGCAGGTCGGGATTGCCGTGTTGTAAAAGAGGTTCGAGGGCAGCCCGATCACGGCCTCCAGGAGGTCGCCGTCCAGTACGCGCCGACGGATAGCCGCCTCCTGGCCAACGCGGAAAAGGACACCATGCGGCAGGACGACGCCTGCACGGCCTTTCTTCCTATCCATGCTGGCGATCATGTGCTGCACGAATGCCCAGTCCGCCGACGACTGTGGGGCGACCCCTCCGATGGCGCGCGGGTCGTTGGTCCAGGGCTTCCACTTCAGGCTGTAAGGCGGATTGGCGACAATCACATCGAATTGCTTGACGGACCCGTCCGGGTTCTTAAAGCGTGGGTCCCTCAGGGTGTCGCCGACCTCGACCTTGAACTCGGTCAGGTTGTGCATGAAGAGGTTCATGCGGGCCACACCTGCGGTGTCTGTTACCGCCTCTTGCCCGTTTAGGCTGAGTGTGTACCCCCGCCCGCCGTGGGCCTTCAGGAGATTCGCGGCGGCAATGAGCATGCCACCAGACCCGCAGGTCGGGTCGTATACCGACTCATGGTTCTTGGGGGCCAGTAGTTCGATGATCAGTTCGACGACCTCGCGCGGGGTGAAGAACTGGCCGGCGCGGGTCCCGGAACCGTCAGAGAAGCGCTTCAACAGGTACTCGTACGCTCCGCCGAGCACATCATGGGACATGTTCCCCTCGTGCATCTTGGGGACGCGGTTCATCGCCCGCATGACCGATGCCAGCACCTCCCCTGGCAGTACCGCTTCCGAGGTCCAGGTCATGGAACCGAACAGGCGAGAGAACTTGTCAGGGTTGGCCGACTCGATGGCCTGGAGAGAAGCGCGGACCCGCTGGCCTAGGCCGTGCTGGGCAACGGTGGCGAGGATGGATGACCAGGAGGCGCGGCTCTCGGCGACGGTGCCAGGGAAAATCAAGGGGATCTTGAACGTCTGGTAGTTGCTGTACTCGACCTCGTCGGCTTCCTCGGCTGAGAGGTCGAGGTCCTCGTTCTCCTTGAGGAAGGTCTGGTGTGTGTGCTCCCAGGTATCCGACAGGTACTTCCAGAACATCAGAGGGAAGACGACCGAGGAATACTGCGCTTCGGGCATCGCTACGCGCAGCTCGTCGGCGGCGTCCCACAACCGGTTCTCGATCTCCTGCTGGGTCACTGCCATCAGTCGGGGGTGTCCTTGCTCGTGTCTGGGAGGGCGGTCTAGAAGCCGCGGAGTTTCCGCTGGGCATCCTATTCAGGCCCCTTGGGTGTGAGGCCGTGTCCGACTCTGTTGGCGGATTCAAGGAGTCGGATCGGCCTGGTGCGGCCCCGCGCGTTGCCGCAGGGAGTCATGCTGGTTGCTCAGGAGGGCCTTGCCCTCGAAGCTGCCGACGGCCAGGACCCAGGTGACCTGCATCATCGGCGGACGGCAGCCGAGCCCTGTCTGTGGAAGTTCATGGCCGTCTGCCTCGCGCAACTGAGACTAAAACTGAGACCACACGACGACGAAAGGTCCAGCCGTTGAACGGCTGGACCTTTCATTTGCCCAGGTGGGCGGGTGCGGAGGATACGAGATTCGAACTCGTGAGGGGTTGCCCCCAACACGCTTTCCAAGTCTGTTGGACCTGGTCAGAGCACGATCCGGCGCAGTTCAGGGCCGTTCACCCCCGTACTCCCGCGCGGCGCGCGGACCGCCGTGAACGGCTCTGGACGGGGGTGAATGAGACGGAAACTGAGACGGAGACGGGTGGGCTGACCTGCGTTTTCTGCCTCGCCAAACGTAGAGCGGCCCACACCGTACGATGCGGGCCGCTCTACGTGCTCAGCGCTCAGTCGACGGGCGTGCTGTAGCGCAGCACCCAACCGGGGCTGGGCCGGTGAACGGTGACCTCAACCGCGCGGCCAGCCGCTGTGTAGCCGGTGTGCGTGATCTGAAGCAGGTTGGTGTTGACCTCGACGCCGAAAGCTTCCGCCTCAACCGGGGTCGCCGCGTACAGGGTGACTTCCTCGATCACTTCGGTCTGCTCGAACCCGGCGTCACGCATCCGGCTGATGATGCCGCCGAGGCCCGGGTCGGGGTTCTCGACACCAGCCGCTTCCGCGACGTCGACGGGCACGTACGAGTCGGCGAGCTGCACCAAGCTCTCGCCGTTGTACATGTGCCGCGCACGGATCACGGTCGTGGCAGAGGACTCGATGCCGAGAAGCTCAGCCACGTGAGCGGGCGCTGCGTCGCGACGGATCGCCGTTTCCACACGGGGCGTACCACCAAGCCGCTTGATCTCCGTCTCGAACGCGCCCCGGCTCTCACCGGCTTCCCGTCGCGCCGTGCGGTAGCGCTCCGTGGCGTCTCGAACGATGGCGGTGTTGCTGCTCACTACGGTGTTTCCTCTCAGACAGTCGGCAGATCTATGGGCCACTCATAGCTGAGCGACCAGAGGGTGACCGGCATGACGTGCACGCAGACCTCTACGGCTCTGCCACTCTCGGTCAAGCCGACATGGGTGATCTCGTAGACCAACCTGTCGACCGAGACGCCGAGTTGCTCGGCTTCTTCCTTACTGGGGGGTCGTACGTCGACGGACTCACGGATGCGGACCTGTTGGAAACCGAGTTCGGCAAGACGTGACTTGCTCCCGCCGTCGCCGGTGTCCTGCTGCTCAAGCTGCGTCCCGAACGCGACGTCGCCCGGGAAGTATGACGTCGCCACCTGCACGACAGTGGCGTCTGCGCGCATGACCCGCGCCCGGACGAGCGCCTTTGCTGAGTGGTGGATGTCGAGAATCTGGGCAACCTGCTTCGGGGGCCGCGCACGACTGATCTCGGTCGTCGCGGACGACGTCATGCCGAGTCGCGTGATCTCCGCAGCGAACGCGCCACGGGCGCCGGCTTCCTCTCGGGCCGACTTGATGTAGCGCCCGGTCCCGTCCCGGTGGATCTTCCCAAGGATCGGGGACACGAAGGTGCCTTCACCCCGGCGGGAAATGATCAGACCTTCGTCTTCCAGCACTCGGTAGACGTCTCGCGCGGTCTGGTAGGCAACGCCCTCCGATTCCTTGAGATCCCGGACCTTGGGCAGCGCCGATCCCGGGGGGTAGGCCCCCTGTTGGATCTTCGCGCGAAGCTCAGCGGCAAGCCGCTGCACCTTCGGCCCCTTGGCCTCATCCACGTATGACTCCCTCGCTCGTGTGACTCGCGTACCACAGTGTTACAGAACTAGTCCTAGAAGGGTAGCCGGGATCACCGTGCGGCCGGCAAGCGAGTTTCATGGGTTCTGAACTAGTTCTCCAGAACACTCTGAACTAGTTCTGTTGACACCCACTCCAGGGACGTGCCTTAATCGTCTCAGCGCACCGCAGAACTAGTTCAGCGAAGCGCTAGAAGGGCCCTTCTTTGGGCTGCTTCGAGCTGCACGACTGCAAGGCGTCCGGCAGGTCTCGTGAAGGCGAGAGCCCTTTTGACCAGGGGTTACCGCGCTTGTCGGGGAGCGTCTGTTGTTTGAGAACTGAACAGAGGGTTTGAGTCGACGGGGTTCGAGTCCCCGTCCCCGTAACGGCCCGGGTGACGGCCGCTGGCGGCCACTTTCCGCGTGCTGGCTCTGGAGAACAGTCCTGAGGATCATCCCTCCATTGGTTGGAGGTCAGCCTCAGGTGCTGCCACCTGGTACGCGCCGCCCTGCTGGCGTCAGAGCAGTGACGATGACGCGCCCAATCAACCCGGCTCGGGGCCGGTGTGCCGCGCAACGGCGCATCGCCCGCTGAGTCATTCACAGCCCTTCCCGCAGCGTCGTCACGCTGCGGTCGGTTGCCTCTCCTGCCGGTCCGGCCGGCGCTTCGGCGTAGTGGTCGGACCGGCAGGAGTGCGGGGAGCCGAAGGGCTTCGATCCACCTGGACCAGAAGGGACTCGATCCTCATGTCCATCTGGAGGAACCAGGCCCAAGGCGGCGCGGGCCGGACCGACGACAGTCGGGGTCCGAAGCCGGTGCGTTCCTGGCAGACCGCCGGCGTTTCGCCCGGTGACGCCACCTTCAACGGGCTGACCCCTCAGCCGAGCGTGCGGCAGGGCGAGGACTCGCGGATGTTCCGCCGGGCCCGCGTCACCGCGAGCTGACCTTTTCCCCGGCCACGCGGTCCCGCGCGGCCCGCACTGTGCGAGGCCGGCGCCCGCCGTCGGGGCCGACCGTCGCACTGAACCGACCACACCTCACCCCGGAAAGCGAGGCACCTCATGGACGACATCGACTACGAGTGGGAAGAGCTCAGCCTCAAGCAGATGATCGACGACTACGAGGCCCTGGACCAGGAGGAGTACGCCGAGTTCATGCGGGAGTTCCCCGAGGGGAACGACGCCTGACCGCCTGACCGCCACGACGTATCGGGCCGTTCCGGCACACCCCGGGACGGCCCGATACGGCGGCGGGGGCATTGCGGTCGTCATCGACGGCCGTGCCGCACACATCGTGCGGCCCTCTTTTCCAACGGCGCGCACCCCCGGAGCGCCTACTCCGGGGGTGCTGTTCGAGCCGTTCACCCCTGGAAGGAACACGACCCGATGAACACCATTGTGACTGTTGCGGACGCCTTCACGGCGTTCGAGGACTGGATCGAGCCGACCGACGCGGAGCTGTCCGCGATCGAGGCGGAGATGCCCGCCATCCTGGCCGGCATCGAGCAGCTCGACACCTACATCGCCACCCTCGACACCGCCCCGGCGGAGCTGGACGCGCGCCGTTCGCGGCGGGCCCGGCGCAAGGTGCTCGCCGCCCGCCGGGACCTGACCAACCAGGCCGTGGCCGGGACGGACGTGGCCGCGTGAGCGAGACCCTGACCCTGGACGCCCTGGCCGCGCCGCTGCGCGCGCTGCGTCTGCTGGTGACCGACTTCGGGCACCTGCCCGCGCCGGTCGTGAGCGTCTCACCCATCTACCCCGGCCGGCTGGAGCTCTCGCTGCACTCCGGTCTGTCCGACTTCGAGGCATGGCGCGAGGCGCTGGACGTCGCCGCCGACGACGTCACCTTTCACGTGCAGAGCAACGGCCGGACACGCGTACTGCGCACCCTCGCCGCCTACTCGGGCGCCGAACTGGAGCTGGTCGCCTACGGCAGCGTCGACGCCCCGGTGCGGGTGGAAGCAGGTGCGGCATGATCCGTGTCGTCACCGCCGCCCGGATGCGCCGGCTGTGTGAGGATGCCGGCCGGGCCCGTGCTCTGGCCCGTGTGGTGCGGGGGCATGCGGAGGAAGCCTGGTGCCGGCACATCCTGCGGGTGTGGGAGCTGACCGCCCGTGCCGAGTCCGCGGAGAGTGACGCCGCGATCCTGCGTGAGCAGGTGGGCGAGTTCGAGGCGGCGCTGAAGCGGGCGCGTGCCGAACTCGCCGAGCAGGCCGAGCGGGCCGGGCGTCGTGCCCAGGAGCTGGAGGCGGCGGCTGTGGCCGTCCCGGCGGCGGGTTCGCCGGTGGTGGTGCTGCTGCACTGGGGTGAGGTTCACAGCGTTCACGCGAGTGTTCACGACGCCGAGGCGCGTGCCACCCGGCACGGGGCGGACCCGTCCGGCTGGGGGCCGGTGTCGGCGCTCCCCGCGAGCCAGGTGGCCTGGCGCACGTTCGGCGCGACCGTGTCGGGGGGTGGGCCGTGCACGCCGTGAACGGTGTTCAGATCCGTTCGGCGGAACGCGCGCTGGCGGTGGGGACGTGGCTGATCGTGGGCGGCGCGATGCTGTACTCGGTCCTCACCGTCACCCCGCTGATGGCCGCGCACACGCCCGCCCGGTGGGCGTGGACGGCGCCGATCCTGCCCCTGGTCGTCGACGCGGCCGTGGTGATCGTCGTGCGTCTCGACTCGGTCCTCGCCCGTCTCGGCGGGCGGGGCGGGCGGTGGCCGGTGGCGCTGCGGTGGATGACCGGCGGCATGACCCTCGCCCTCAACATCGCGGACTCCGCGCTGGGGAAAGACCTGGTCGGCGTGGCCGTCCACGCGGTCGCCCCGCTCCTGCTGATCGTCACCGCCGAGACCGGCCTCGCCTACCGGCGCGCGATCACCACCGCCGTGCAGGCGTTGCAGGAGCGGGAACGTGCGGAGCGCGAGCACGCCGAGCAGGCGGTGCGCGAGCGCGAGGAAGCTGCCCGGACGCTGGCGCGTGAGGAGCGTGAGCACGCGGCGGCGCTGGCGCGTGAACAGCGTGAGCACGAAGCCGTGCTGGCCCGTGAGGCGGCTGAACGCGAGGAGCGGGCCCGGCGTGAGGAGCGTGAGGAGCGGGCCGTGCGGGAGGCTTCCGAGCGGGCCGAGCGCGAGCGCCGTGAACAGGCCCGTGAACAGCGTGAGCGGGAGCGTGAACAGGCCGAGCAGCTTCGTGAACGCCGTGAACGCGAGCGTGAACAGGACGCTGCCCGGCAGGCGGAGGACGAACGCCGGGAGCGTGAGGAAGCCGCCCACCGTGAACACGCCGTACTGCTGGCGGGTCCGGCCGTGAACGGCAAGCTGCCCGAGGAGCACGCCCGGCGGATCGTCGCCGCCGCCGTCGCCGAGGGGGTCTCCGTGCGGCGCGCGGCGGACCTGTGCGGCTGGTCGGTCGGCTGGGTCTCCGCCC
>NZ_JBTYMC010000050.1:0-32637 GCF_054880855.1 Streptomyces sp. S6
CGACGCGATCCGCGTGAGCACCCCGTCAGCCGCCCGCGCCTCCTGCGTACGACGCCGGAGGGCGCCCGCGACGGTGAGTTCGGCGGTGCCGGTGAGCAGGTCGGCGACCCGCGTGGCCAGCACCCCGCGAGCGGGCGCGAGCCGGCGTTCGGCCCGCCGGGACACCGCCCCGGTGACCATCGGCACGCCCACCCCGGCCAGCAGCAGCCCGACGGCGAGCACGGCGCCCGCCTCGGGCAGCAGCCACCCGGTGAAGGCCACCGACCCGGCCGACACGACGACGGCGGCGCCGACCGGCAGCAGCCAGCGCAGCCAGTAGTCCTGGAGGGCGTCCACGTCGGCGACGAGCCGCGACAGCAGGTCCCCGCGCCGCGCCCGCCGCAGCCCGGCGGGCGCGAGCCGCTCAAGGCGCCGGTAGACGGCGACCCGCGTGTCGGCGAGCATCCGCAGGACGGCGTCGTGCGAGACGAGCCGCTCCGCGTACCGGAACACGGCCCGCCCGATCCCGAACGCCCTCGTCCCCGTCACCGCGACCATCAGATACAGCACGGGCGGCTGCTGCGAGGCCCGCGAGATGAGCCACCCGGACGTCGCCATCAGCCCCACCGCGCTGCCCAGCGCCAGACTCCCGAGCAGCGCCGCCAGCAGCAGCCGCCCACGCCGGGGCCCGGCCATCGCCCGCACCCGCGCGAGCACACCTCCGCGCACGGCCTCGACGGGTGTCTCTCCGGCGCGCTCCTTCGCCTCCCCCGGCGTGAAGAAGTCGGCCTGAGTGACGCCGCGCTCCTCCCGGACGGCGGTTTCCGGCGCCCGGTCCACCGCACCGGCCTCCGCCTCCGCGAGCCGCACCACCCGGTCGGCCACCTCCAGGAGCGCCGGCCGGTGCACCACGAGCAGCACGGTCCGCCCCTCGGCGAGCCGCCGTACCGCCGCGACGACCTCCGCCTCGGTCGCGCCGTCCAGCGCGGCCGTCGGTTCGTCGAGGAGCAGCACCGGACGGTCGGCGAGGAACGCGCGCGCCAGGGCGAGCCGCTGCCGCTGCCCGGCGGAGAGCCCGGCCCCGTCCTCGCCGAGCACGGTGTCGAGCCCGGCGGGCAGCGCCTCCACGAACTCCAGAGCCCCCGCGTCGGCGAGCGCCCGGCGGACGTCCGTGTCGTCGGCGTCGGGGTAGGCCAGACGGACGTTCTCCGCGATCGTCGCGGCGTACAGGTGGGGTCGCTGAGGGACCCAGGCGATCCGGGAACGCCACTCCTCCAGGTCAAGTCCGGCGAGGTCGGCGCCCCCGATCCGGACCTGGCCCTCGGCGGGGCGGGTGAAGCCCAGCAGGACGTTCAGCAGCGTCGACTTGCCCGCGCCGCTCGGCCCGACGAGGGCGACGGTCTCGCCGGGTTCGACGGTGAACGAGGCGTTGTCGACGGCGGGGACGGCCCGGCCGGGATAGCGGACGGTCACACCGTCGACGGTGATCGCACCCTGCGGGACAGCGGCGGTGCCGGCTGCCGGGACCGGCTCCTCCAGCACCGCGAAGATCTCCTCGGCGGCGGCGAGCCCCTCGGCCGCCGCGTGGTACTGCGTGCCGACCTGCCGCAGCGGCAGATACGCCTCCGGCGCCAGGATCAGGATGACCAGCCCGACGTAGAGGTCCATCTCGCCGTGCACGAGCCGCATCCCGACCGTCACGGCCACCAGCGCGACCGAGATCGTCGACAGCAGCTCCAGCGCGAAGGAGGAGAGGAACGCGATCCGCAGCGTCTTGAGGGTCGCCTGCCGGTACTCCCCGGTGATCTTCCGGATCGACTCCGCCTGCGCCTTGGCCCGCCCGAACACCTTGAGCGTCGGCAGCCCGGCCACCACGTCCAGGAAATGCCCCGACAACCGCGACAGCAGCCGCCACTGACGGTCCATCCGCGCCTGCGTGACCCACCCGATCAGCATCATGAACACCGGGATCAACGGCAGCGTCCCGACGACGATCGCCGCCGACACCCAGTCCTCGGTCACGATCCGCGCGAGCACCGCGACGGGAACGACGACGGCGAGCCCCAACTGGGGCAGATACCGCGAGAAGTAGTCGTCCAGCGCGTCCACGCCCCGTGTTGCGAGGGCGATGAGCGAGCCGGTCCGCTGCCCGCTCAGCCACCCCGGACCAAGCACCCCCGCCCGCTCCAGCAACCGCCCTCGCAGCTCGGACTTCACAGCGGCCCCGGCGCGATGCGCGGCGAGTTCAGTGAGCCAGGAGACCAGCGCCCGGCCGAGCGCGACGGACGCCAGCAGCAGCAAGGGCGTACGGAGGTCGGCGACCGAGTGCCCGTGCTGGAAGGCACCGACCACGATCTCGGCGATGAGCATGGCCTGAGCGATGACCAGGAGAGCACCGACGGTGCCCAGTCCGACGACCGCCACCATGAACAGCCGGGTGGCGCGGGCGTATCGGAGGAGACGCGGGTCGATTGGTTTCACGTGAAACATGCCCTTCGATCCAGAGAGGACGTTTCACGTGAAACGAGCAATGTTTCACGTGAAACGTCCCCCCTGACGGACTCACTGCACGGACTCACTGCACGGACTCAGTGCACGGACTCAGTGCACGGGTTCGGCGATGTGCTGCGTCCCGATCCGCTTCCGGAACACCCAGTACGTCCACCCCTGGTACAGCATCACGATCGGCGTCGCGATCACCGCGCACCACGTCATGATCTTCAGCGTGTACGGGCTCGACGAGGCGTTCGTGACCGTGAGGCTCCAGTCCGGGTTGAGCGTCGACGGCATGACGTTCGGAAAGAGCGTCAGGAAGAGCATCGCGACGGCGGCCACGATCGTGACGCCGGAGAGGGCGAACGACCAGCCCTCACGCCCGGCCTGGTTCGCGACGAGCGCCGCGACGAGGGCGACGACGGCCACGACCAGGGCGACCAGGCTCTTGCCGTCACCGTTGTCGGCCTGCGTCCAGACCAGGAAGGCCAGGGCCAGGACGGCGGTGACGAGGCCAAGCCTCAGAGCGAGCCTGCGGGCCCGCTTCCGGATCTCACCGACCGTCTTGAGGGCCGTGAACACCGTGCCGTGGAAGGTGAACAGGCTCAGCGTGACCAGCCCGCCCAGGATCGCGTAGGGGTTGAGCAGCTCCCAGAACCCGCCCACGTACTCGAAGTTCCGGTCGAGCTTCACGCCGTGCACGATGTTGCCGAAGGCCACGCCCCACAGGAACGCGGGGATCAGGGAGCACCAGAAGATCGCGTGCTCCCAGTTGCGCTGCCAGTTCTCCTCGGGCCGCTTGGCCCGGTACTCGAAGGCGACGCCCCGGACGATCAGGCAGAGCAGGATGACCAGCAGCGGCAGGTAGAAGCCGGAGAAAAGGGTGGCGTACCACTCGGGGAACGCTGCGAAGGTCGCGCCGCCCGCGCTGAGCAGCCAGACCTCGTTCCCGTCCCAGACCGGCCCGATCGTGTTAATCAGGACGCGCTTCTCGGGCCGGTCGCGGGCGAGCAGCTTGGTGAGGACACCGACCCCGAAGTCGAAGCCCTCCAGGAAGAAGTAGCCGGTCCACAGGACGGCGATGAGGACGAACCAGACGTCGTGCAGTTCCATGACTGTGCAGCTCCCTCGGCCTAGTACGAGAAGGCCATCGGCTTGTCGGCGTCACGCGCCTCGCCGCCGATCTTCGTGGGCGGGTTGAGGTCGGCCTCGGTCAGCTCCGGCGGGCCGGCCTTCACGTACTTGGCGAGCAGCTTGACCTCGACGACGGCGAGGATCGCGTACAGCGTGGTGAAGGCGATCATCGAGGTGAGGACCTCGCCCTGGGAGACACCGGGGGAGACCGCGTCGCGGGTCTGGAAGATGCCGTAGACGACCCAGGGCTGACGGCCCATCTCGGTGAAGATCCAGCCCCAGGAGTTGGCGATCAGCGGGAAGGCCAGGGTCCAGATCGCGAGGCGCCAGTACCAGGTGGTCAGCTGAGGGCTGAGCGCCTTCTTACGGAAGAGGACCAGGTTCGGCACTTCGTCCTCACCGACCCTCAGGTGCTCGGGCAGCATGAACTTCTTGCGGGTCAGCCACAGGCCGAGCATGCCGATCGCGAGGGAGGTCATGCCGAAGCCGATCATCCAGCGGAAACCCCAGTAGGCGACCGGGATGTTGGGCCGGTAGTCGCCGGGGCCGAACTTCTCCTGCTCGGACTTGTTGACGTCGTTGATGCCGGGGACGTGCGAGGTGAAGTCGTCGTTCGCGAGGAAGGACAGCAGGCCCGGGATCTCTATGGCGACCTTGTTGTGGCCCTTGTCGACGTCTCCGTAGGCGAAGACGGAGAAGGGTGCCGGTGCCTCGCCGTCCCAGAGGGCCTCAGCGGCGGCCATCTTCATCGGCTGCTGCTTGAACATGACCTTGCCGAGGGTGTCGCCGCTGATCGCGGTGAGCAGACCGGCGATCACGACGGTGATCAGGCCGAGCCGCAGGGTCGTCTTCATCTCGACGATGTGCCGCCTGCGGACCAGGTGGAAGGCGGAGATGCCGACCATGAAGGCGCCGCCGGTCAGGAAGGCCGCCGTCAGGGTGTGGAACGCCTGGCTGAGTGCGGTGTTCTGGGTCAGAACGAGCCAGAAGTCGGTCAGTTCGGCGCGGCCCTTGGCCCCGTTGATCTTGTACCCGACGGGGTGTTGCATCCAGGAGTTGGCGGCCAGGATGAAGTAGGCCGACAGGATCGTGCCGATCGAGACCATCCACGCGCAGGCGACGTGGATCTTCTTCGGGAGCTTGTCCCAGCCGAAGATCCACAGGCCGATGAAGGTGGACTCGAAGAAGAAGGCGATCAGGGCCTCGAAGGCGAGGGGGGCGCCGAAGACGTCGCCGACGAAGCGCGAGTAGTCGGACCAGTTCATGCCGAACTGGAACTCCTGCACGATGCCGGTGACGACGCCCATCGCGATGTTGATCAGGAAGAGCTTGCCCCAGAACTTCGTCGCCCTGAGGTATTTCTCTTTGCCGGTCCGCACCCAGGCGGTCTCCAGGCCCGCGGTGAGCGCCGCGAGGGAGATCGTCAGGGGGACGAAGAGGAAGTGGTAGACGGTGGTGATACCGAACTGCCAGCGCGCCAGTGTCTCCGGCGCCAGGGCCATGTCCACGTCGTCAGTCTCCTTACGTGCCGTGGTACAGCGGCAGTTTGCCCCTTATGTCACATACAACAGTGGAGCAACTGGGACACGCTTGTGAACGCGTTCACATTCACAAGCAATTATGGCGCATACCCGTTCGAGCATGGGAGGGAGGGGGGTGTCCGAAAAGGGGCCGGAGGTCACCAAGGGGGTGCCACCCGGCCCCATGTCGGTCCAGCACTGGTCCAGCGCTGTCCGGTTTCACGTGAAACATCCGCATGAGCGGCGTGCTCACGGCATGAAAAACGCCCGCCGGGACAGGGTTCGTTCCCTTGGTCACAGTCCCGACGGGCGCGAGAACACACGGGCCGCGATCAGCCCGCCGTACGCGATCAGCCCTCCTTGAGGAACGCCTCCGCCACCTTCAGGAAAATGTCGTTGGCCTCGGTCTCACCGATCGTCACCCGAGCCCCCTCGGGGAACGGCCGCACCACGACGCCGGCCTGCTCACAGGCTGCGGCGAACGCGGGCGTGCGCTCGCCGAGGCCCAGCCAGACGAAGTTGGCCTGGCTGTCGGGGACGGTCCAGCCCTGCGTACGCAGCGAGGCGACCACCCGGGTGCGCTCGGAGACCAGGGAGCCGACCCGGCCGAGGAGTTCGTCCTCCGCGCGCAGGGAGGCGACGGCGGCGTCCTGGGCGAGCTGGGTGACGCCGAAGGGCACCGCCGTCTTGCGCAGGGCGGCGGCGACGGGCTCGTGGGCGATCGCGAACCCGACCCGCAGGCCCGCGAGACCGTACGCCTTGGAGAACGTGCGCAGGACGCAGACGTTCGGCCGGTCGCGGTACAGCTCGACCCCGTCGGGGACGTCGAGATCGCGCACGAACTCGCGGTACGCCTCGTCGATGACGACCAGGACATCGCCCGGCACCCGGTCCAGGAACCGCTCCAGCTCGGCCCGCCGGACGGCCGTCCCCGTCGGGTTGTTGGGGTTGCAGACGAAGATCAGGCGGGTCCGCTCGGTGATCGCGTCGTACATCGCGTCGAGGTCGTGGACATCGCCCGCAGCCAGCGGGACCTGGACGGAGGTCGCGCCGCTGATCTGCGTGATGATCGGGTACGCCTCGAAGGAGCGCCAGGCGTAGATGACCTCGTCGCCGGGGCCCGAGGTGGCCTGGAGGAGCTGCTGGGCGACGCCGACCGAGCCGGTGCCGGTGGCGAGGTGGGAGACGGGGACGCCGAAGCGGTCGGCCAGTTCCGCCATCAGCGCCGTGCACGCCATGTCGGGGTAGCGGTTGAACGAGGAGGCGGCGGCCGTGACGCTCTCCATCACGCCGGGCAGCGGCGGATAGGGGTTCTCGTTGGAGGACAGCTTGAAGGCCACGGGACCGCCCTCGGCGGCCGGCCTCCCCGGCTTGTAGGTGGGGATCCCCTCCAGCTCGACCCGCAGCTTGGGGCTCGTCTCGCTCACCGCAGTCCTCCTCTTGCCACCGCCGGGATTCAATTCTCCTCACCTTATGAGGATTCGGGCCACTCGCGTCAGCGGCGGAACCGACCTCGTGCGTCACACACGCATCAGGGGCAACAGCGCACGAAGGGCGACGAATAGGGGGCGCGTCGCACATATATCTATGCGCTGGTGGCACGCGCCGTGGCGCGCATCCCTCGTACAGGTGAGTTGAGACCTCTTCGAGACATCGGTGCGTCGCCAGGCTCATCCGCGCCGATGCCACATGTAGTGATGTTCAAACGGTCAACTGACTTTGTTTCTAATGTAGTTAGGCGCCTTTGACCTTGCAGAAACGTGCCTGTCAATGCGTGCATATGCGTCCGCCCTACCCCCTCTCATGAGCCCTACTATCGGCACGCCATGACAGCAGCAGGGAAGCACCAGGTGAGCCGCGCGGAAACCTCACGCCGAGGCAGCCGGCCGGGCCGAGCGGGCATCAGGGACGTGGCCGCCGCCGCCGGAGTATCCATCACGACCGTTTCCGACGCCCTGAACGGCAAGGGCAGGCTCCCTGATGCCACCCGACGCCACGTCCGCGAAGTCGCCGACCGGCTGGGCTACCGCCCGTCGGCCGCGGCCCGCACGCTCCGTACAGGGAAGTCCGGACTGATCGGACTGACCGTCACCACGTACGGGGATGAACCTTTCACCTTCACCGAGTTCGCGTACTTCGCGGAGATGGCCAGAGCCGCCACCTCCGCCGCGCTGGCCCGCGGCTACGCGCTCGTCATCCTCCCGGCGACCTCGCGCCACGACGTGTGGTCGAACGTCGCCCTGGACGGCACGGTCGTCATCGACCCGTCCGACCAGGACCCGGTGGTGGGCGAGCTCGTCCGGCAGGGTTTACCCGTCGTCTCCGACGGGAAGCCGGCCGGTCCGCTGCCGGTCACCGCGTGGGTCGACAACGACCACGAGGCCGCCGTGCTCGACATCCTCGACCATCTCGCCGACGCCGGAGCGCGCCGGATCGGGCTGCTCACGGGGACCACCACCGACACGTACACGCATCTGTCGACGACCGCGTACCTGCACTGGTGCGAGCGGGTGGGACAGGATCCGGTCTACGAGGCGTACCCGGCGCACGATCCGTGCGCGGGCGCCGTCGCCGCGGACCGGCTGCTGGCCCGGCCCGACCGGCCCGACGCCGTGTACGGGCTGTTCGACCCGAACGGCACGGATCTGCTCGCCGCCGCCCGCCGCTACGGGCTGCGGGTGCCGGAGGATCTCCTGCTGGTGTGCTGTAGCGAGTCCACGGTCTACGCGAGCACCGAGCCGCCCATCACGACCCTCTCCCTCAAGCCGCGCCGCATCGGCACGGCGGTCGTCCAGCTCCTGATCGACGCCATCGAGGGCGTCGACTCCGACTACCCGGTCGAGCAGGTAATACCGACCGAACTGATCATCCGAACCTCCTCCCAGCGCCGCCCACCGCGTACGACGGTGAGCCCGCCGCGCACGCCTGAGGGCAAGTAGCCGCTCGTCCCCGGGGAGCCTCGTGAGCCCCGGGGAGGGACGGGACGGCCTTCTGCTGGCCCCCGACGACACGCACCCCGACACCCGCGTCCCGAACGCGCGGCCCGCCGCAGGCGGACACCCTTGGGTCGGAGTACCTCTCGTGAGGCCCTCGTGGTGTGCGCGAGGTGTGGAGTGGGGCGGTGTCCCGACGGCCAAGGTCGGCTCAATCGGGGCGAATACCCCACACCGGCGCGGGCCGAGACCGATTCACCACCCCTGGGTCATCACACGGCGCGATCCGCATTCCTATGATGGGCCCACGACACCGCGGGCCCCTGCGACCAGGCAGTCCGAAGCGGTGCAGATGCGGCGCGATGGTGGAGGGGTCTGATGACTCAGGGGGCCGGTCAGGGACCCGAAGCGGAACGGACGGCGACGTTGCGCGACTTCCGGGTGCCCGCGTACGTCCATGAGACCGGTCCGTACGACGACGGCGGGCATCCCGGCGACGCCGTACCGGCCGACGAGCAGCCGTACTCCGAGGGGTACACGCCGACCCAGCGCGACCTGCCCGTCATCAACCGGGGCGACACGCTCAGGATGCCGACGGTGGAGCCCGTTGCGGAGCGCCCGACGGACGGCCCCGGCCCGCTCTTCGTCGTCGGCGACGTCCACGGCTATCTGGACGAACTCGTCGCCGCCCTCCAGGAGAAGGGCCTCGTCGACGCGGCCGGCCAGTGGTGCGCCGGCAACGCGCGCCTGTGGTTCCTCGGCGACTTCACCGACCGCGGCCCCGACGGCGTCGGCGTGATCGACCTCGTCATGCGGCTGTCGGCGGAGGCTGCCGCGGCGGGCGGCTACTGCAAGGCCCTGATGGGCAACCACGAACTCCTCCTGCTCGGCGCGAAGCGGTTCGGCGACACCCCCGTCAACTCCGGGGCCGGCACCGCCACCTTCCAGGCGGCCTGGCTCCTCAACGGCGGCCAGAAGGTCGACATGGACCGCCTCCAGGACCACCACCTCCAGTGGATGGCCCGCCTCGACGCCGTCGAGGAGGTCGACGGCTTCCTGCTGGTCCATTCCGACACGACCGCCTATCTCGACTACGGCGACTCGATCGAGGCCGTCAACGACACCGTCCGCGAGACCATCACGCGCAACGACGCGGACGAGGTGTGGGATCTCTTCCGCAAGTTCACCAAGCGCTTCTCCTTCCGCGACGAGGGCGGCGCCGACGCCGTCCGCTCACTGCTCGATACGTACGGAGGCACCCGGATCGTTCACGGACACAGCCCGATCCCCTATCTGCTGGGCGAAGTCGGCTCCGAGGACGGCGAGGACCAGTCGGGTCCGAACGTCGAAGGACCGCACGTCTACGCGGACGGGCTGGCCATCGCGATGGACGGCGGAGTGACCATGGCCGGAAAACTGCTGGTCCAGCAGTTGCCCATGGATAATCGACTGCTCAGTGGGCAGGCGTCCAGCATGGAGGACTGATCGTCGGCGGCACTGGCCCGGGTCCAATTTCCGCAAACCCCCTGTCACCTTGAGCCGTCGCCGCTCTACCATCGGCTTATCCGTAGCAGGCTCCCCTCCGTTTCTGCCCGACGGCTCGTTGGCATGCGAGCCCCAAGCCCTACGGAGCATCGGGGGATGCACATGAACAGCGTTCCGCAGCACCTGCACAGTGAGGACCGCCAGGAGTACGAGCGGGTCCTCGACGAGGCGCTGCGCTCCGCCCCACACCACCCGCAACTGGCCGGTATCGGCCGTCGTCTCAACCCGGAACAGCTGCGCACCATGGCGCTGGGCGCCACCGCGTTCATCACGGCCGCGGCGGCGACCGAGTACCAGCACTACACGAAGGTCCGCGAGGAGCTGCGCCATCCGGCGTCGTCCACGTCCCACGAGCCGGACTCCGGTGAGCCGGGCATCGGTGCGGGGATCGCGGTCGGTCTGGGGGAGGCCGCCGTCGAGCCCGCCGGGGCGGGGGCCGTCGCCGTCGCCGCCGTGCTCACGCCCGTCCTCGCGGGGACGGCCGCGGTGATCTTCCTGCTCATCGGCTACCTCCTCAAGGCGCTCGACCCGGCACCGGCGTTCGCCGGGGCGCTGGTCACGGCGGGCTGGGTGTTCGGGGTGGTCACGGCGCTGGCGATCCTCGTCGCCACCGTCGGCCTGCTGCTCACGGCGCTGCGCAACCGTCCCGCAGTGGCGGCGGGGCCGTACAACGAGCAGGCGGAGGAGGTCGCGCGGGCCAGGGAAGCCTGGCGGACGGCCCTGCTGGAGCGCGGCTTCCTGCCGTACTTCCGCGAGGCCCTCACCACACAGGGCACCGACCCGGCAGCCACGCCGCCTCCGTCGCCCTCACCCCGCAGCCGCCTCCCCAAAATCGGATACGACCGTCCCGGCTTCACCAGCCCCGACGACGGCCCCGCCCCGGGCCACCGCCCGAGCTTCTCCAGCCCGGACTACACAAGCCCGGACTTCGGCGGCCCGGACAACACCCCGGACTGACCACTCCTCGACCTACACCCCCCTCAGCTCCACATCCACCTCCCGGTCCGCATCCCCCACCTCGGGACGCGGACCGGAGGCTTTTCGCTGTCAGTCCGCGATCGGCAGATACACCCGATTCCCCGCCGCCGCGAACTCCTTCGACTTCTGGGCCATCCCCTCCTCGACCTCGGCCCGGCTGCCACCGTGTTCGCGGCGGATGTCTTGGCTGATCTTCATAGAGCAGAATTTGGGCCCGCACATAGAGCAGAAGTGGGCGGTCTTGGCGGGCTCGGCCGGGAGGGTTTCGTCGTGGAACTCACGGGCTGTGACCGGGTCGAGGGCCAGGTTGAACTGGTCCTCCCAGCGGAACTCGAAGCGGGCGTCGGAGAGGGCGTCGTCCCAGTCCTGGGCGCCGGGATGGCCCTTGGCGAGGTCGGCGGCGTGGGCGGCGATCTTGTAGGTGATGACGCCGGTCTTGACGTCGTCGCGGTTGGGCAGCCCGAGGTGCTCCTTCGGCGTGACGTAGCAGAGCATCGCCGTCCCCCACCAGGCGATCATCGCGGCGCCGATGCCGGAGGTGATGTGGTCGTACGCCGGGGCGACGTCCGTCGTCAGCGGGCCGAGCGTGTAGAACGGGGCCTCGTCGCAGATCTCCTGCTGGAGGTCGATGTTCTCCTTGATCTTGTGCATCGGGACATGCCCCGGGCCCTCGATCATCGTCTGGACGTCGTGACGCTTGGCGATCCGGTTGAGCTCCCCGAGGGTCCGCAGCTCCGCGAACTGCGCCTCGTCGTTGGCGTCCGCGATCGAGCCCGGCCGCAGCCCGTCACCCAGCGAGTAGGTGACGTCGTAGGCGGCGAGGATCTCGCAGAGTTCCTCGAAGTTCTCGTACAGGAACGACTCCTTGTGGTGCGCAAGGCACCAGGCCGCCATGATCGAGCCGCCGCGCGAGACGATGCCGGTCTTGCGGTTCGCGGTGAGCGGTACGTACGCGAGCCGCACGCCCGCGTGGACCGTCATGTAGTCCACACCCTGCTCGGCCTGCTCGATCACCGTGTCCTTGTAGATCTCCCAGGTCAGCTCCTCGGCCCGCCCGTCGACCTTCTCCAGCGCCTGATACAGCGGCACCGTACCGATGGGGACGGGGGAGTTGCGCAGCACCCACTCCCGGGTCGTGTGGATGTTGCGGCCCGTGGAGAGGTCCATGACCGTGTCGGCGCCCCACCGGGTCGCCCAGGTCATCTTCTCGACCTCCTCCTCGATGGAGGACGTCACCGCCGAGTTGCCGATGTTGGCGTTGACCTTCACCAGGAACCGCTTGCCGATGATCATCGGCTCGATCTCCGGGTGGTTGACGTTGGCCGGCAGCACCGCCCGCCCCGCCGCGATCTCCTCACGGACGACCTCCGGGGAGACGTTCTCCCGCAGCGCCACGAACTCCATCTCCGGGGTGACTTCTCCCCTGCGGGCGTAGAACAGTTGCGTCACCGCCCGCCCGTCCCGGCTACGGCGCGGCAGCCGCGGCCGGCCCGGGAACACCGCGTCGAGATTCCGCAGCCCACCGCGCGGAGAGGTGTGCTTGATCCCGTCGTCCTCGGGGCGGACCGGACGGCCCGCGTACTCCTCGGTGTCACCCCGCGCGACGATCCAGTTGTCCCGCACGGGCGCGAGACCCCGACGGACGTCGGTCTGCGCGGACGGGTCGGTGTACGGGCCCGAGGTGTCGTACAGGGTGACCGACTGCCCGTTGGTGAGGTGCACCTGGCGGACCGGCACGCGCAGGTCGGGGCGTGAGCCCTCGACGTACGCCTTGTGCCAACCGATGGACTTCCCGGCCTCGTTCTGCGTGGAGGCAGGCGTGCGTGTGTCCTTGATGGTCATGAGACCTACTCCCTACGCCGGCATTACCCGGTAACAGGTTCAGCGGTCGACGCAGCGGCTTCCGTCAGCCGACGTTTCACGTGAAACATCACTTGATCCCGATGACGTTTCACGTGAAACATCGCGAAGACGAAGGTCAGCGCCCTCTCAGCCCGGTGCTCCGAGCTCCCGCGTGTGCAAAAGGTGTTTCCACGCTAGCGGTATTTGTGGCGCGGTGAACAGTGGGCCTTTGCGGTTCTTGCGATGATCGGTCGGTGACCACACCACCCCGCTCTCCGTTCCCCCCTCCGTCCGAGCCGCCCCACCGGCCCGGCATGGGAGGCGGTCCCGACTCCGGGCCCGGCCAAATCCCGGACGACGTGCGCGAATTCGGCGCGGAGGGCGGGTACGGGGGGCAGGGCGCCGCCGGGTACGGCGGTGGCGGGGCGGGACAAGGACCGGGCGACGGTGGCGCCGACCAAGGACCCGGCGGCGGACCGGGCGGCGCCTTCCCCAGACGTGGCCCCTCTCCCTCCGGCTCCGTCCCCGGGGGCCACCCCCGCGCCCGGCTCGGCTCACTCCAGCGACGTGCGCCACTGCTACGGAACGAACCCGGGCAGGACTTCCGCCGTGCGGAGGAGCAGGGGACCGGCAACGGCGGTTCCCTCAACCCACCTCAAGGCCCCCGCCCGCCCCAGGGTTCCGGATACGGCGTCGGCCCCGTCCGCCGTCCCGAGGACACCGGCCCGACACCACAGGTACGGCGTCCCGCGCACGAGAGCGGTCCCGTGCCTCGGGTATCCGGCCCCGCCATCCCTCACGTACCCCTCCACGACACCGCCCCCGTCCCTCAGATGTCTGCACACGACAGCGGCCCCGTCCCCCGCGTCCCGCCACACAAGTCCCACGCTCACAACGGCAACGCCGGTCATCCCACGCCCCCCGAGCCCGCCGGACACTCCCACGCACCCCACGACGACGCTCACAGCACTCCCCCCAGTCCCCCTCCCGGCGGAGGCCACGGCGGAGGGCACGGCGACTCGCACGGCGGCGGCCATGGCGGCAGCCACTCGCACAGCCACAGTCATGGCCCCGCCGCCCCCGTCTCCCGGCACCTCCGCAAGGTCATCGGCGCGATCCTGATCCCCTTCGCGGCGGCCGTGGTCGTGGGTCTCGTGGTGCTGTGGCCCGGCGGTGCCCCGCCGCACGAGCGGACCGGGGTCGGGTTCGACCGGCAGACGCAGCAGGCGACGGTCACGAAGGTGGAGAAGCTGAGCTGCGCGTCCGTCAACGCCGGGGGCGTGCCGCCGACCGGTGACACCTCGACGGCCGAGGGCTCCTCGGCGGTGCAGGAGGCGAACGGCACCTGCAAGCGGGCGACGATCCGCGTGGACACCGGCAAGGACAAGGGCCGTACGTTCACGGAGATCGTCCAGCCCGACCAGTCACGGCAGTTGAAGCAGAACCAGAAGGTCGTCGTCGCCTACGAGCCGTCCGCGCCGAAGGACCTCCAGTACTCGGTGGCCGACGTCAACCGCCGTTTCCCGATGGCCCTGCTCGCCGGGATCTTCGCGATCGCCGTGGTGATCGTCGGCCGACTGCGGGGTGTCATGGCGCTGGTCGCGCTGGCGATCAGCTTCCTGGTCCTGAACCTCTTCGTCCTGCCCGCCATCCTCCAGGGCTCGAACCCGCTGGTCGTGGCGGTGGTGGGGGCGAGCGCGATCATGCTGATCGCGCTCTACCTGTGTCATGGCCTCTCGGCGAGAACCTCGGTCGCGGTGCTCGGCACGCTGATCTCACTGCTGCTGATCGGCGTCCTGGGCTCGCTGTTCATCGGCTGGGCCGCCCTCACCGGCAACACGGACGACAACACTGGTCTGATCCACGGCCTGTACCCGTCGATCGACATGAGCGGTCTGCTGCTCGCCGGCATCATCATCGGCTCGCTCGGTGTCCTGGACGACGTGACGGTCACCCAGACCTCGGCGGTGTGGGAGCTGCACGAGGCGAATCCGTCGATGGGGTGGCGCGGGCTGTACCGGGCGGGCATCCGGATCGGCCGCGACCACATCGCGTCCGTCGTCAACACGCTCGTCCTCGCCTACGCGGGCGCCGCGCTCCCTCTCCTCCTGCTGTTCTCCATCGCCCAGAGCAGCGTCGGCGCGGTCGCCAACAGCGAGCTGGTCGCCGAGGAGATCGTCCGCACCCTGGTCGGTTCGATCGGTCTGGTCGCCTCGGTCCCGGTCACCACGGCCCTCGCCGCCCTGGTCGTCTCGGCGGACCGCCCCGACACCAAGCAGACGCCGGCTTCGGCGACACCGGAGGCTCCGGCGCGGGGAGGACACGGGCGACGCCGCAAGCGGTGAGCGCCTCAGTCGGGGCGGTCGTGCAGATGCCGGCCGGGCTACGGGGGACGACGCCGAGACGGTCGTCCCCCGTAGGCCGTGAGGCCCCACACCCCACGCCCCAGAAGAACCGTTTCCCCATCTGTCCCGGCCCGCTGAAGCGTTTCCCCGCCCAAGCGGCTCCGCCGGCCTCACCCCGCGCTCTGTTCCTCCGCCAGGATCCGCCCCAACGCGTCGTCGAGATGGGCGTCGAAGTCGGCGAAGGACGCCTCCTGGCCGAGGGGGACCACGCGGTCCGTGCGGTCGAGGAAGGCGATGAGGGGGGCGGCTGAGGAGCGGAATACCGCCTGGTCGGCGCCGACCTGAAGGCGGATCAGGACCTCGCCGAGGGACTCGGGACCGGCCGGGGCCACCCGGACGTCGCCCTCGCCGCACGGCCGCCCGACCCCGTCGATCAGCAGCTCGCGCCCGAACGTCCAGGTCACGGGGGCGTCACCGGGCAGATGGAAGGTGAGCCGGACGGCATACGGGTCGTACGACTCGTATGCCAGCTCCACCGGGATGCGGAACGAGAGCTCCTCGGAGACGAGGAAGCTCATCATGACCTCTGCCTGAACTGTCTGTACGGACTCGCGCATCGCCTTACCCGTCTGTGCCGTCGACTGGCCGGGAATATACCTCTGACTCTGCAACGCATCTTGCTGAACGTACACAATGAATCACAAGCAGTGATTTTTCAGATGCTGATAGAGAGCGCGAGCGTCCCCACTGCCCGCCCGACCTCCCGCTCCAGCTTCCGTACGGCCGGAAGCAGCCGTTCGGCCTGCCGCACCGGCAGGGAGATCGCGACCGTCGCGACCGTCGCCCCCAGCGTGATCGGCAGCGCCGCGCAGACCGCGCCCAGCAGGTACTCCTGACGTTCGGTCACCGCTTCCGTGCGCCGCGCCCCGGCGAGCCGGCGCAGCAGACTGTGGCCGTCGCGGACGGTGTACGGCGTGAGGGTCTGGGCCGGATACCGGTCGAGGTGGTCGCGGCGGGCCCGCTCGTCCAGCTGGGACAGCAGGCACTGCCCGATCGCGTGCGCGTGCCCGGTCTCCCGGAAGTCGGCCCACTGCTCGACGGCGGGGGACTCGGGGGTGTCGGCGACGTACAGCGTCTCGATCTCGCCGCCCTGGTAGACGGCGTAGTAGACGGGCGCTCCGATCGTGTCCCGCCACTGCGCGAGCGTGTCGACGATCGTGCTGCGACGTTTCTGCGCGGCTCCCGCCGAGGCCAGCCGCTCGGCCGCCTCACCGAGGAAGAACAGGCCCTTGTCCCGTCGGAGATAGCCCTCGTGGACGAGGGTGCGCAGCAGGTGGTAGGCGGTGGGGAGGGCGAGGCCGGTCTCCCGGGCCAGTTGTTTGGCCGGGGCACCGTACGTATGTGCCGCGACGCTCTCCAGGAGGCGCATGGCGCGCTGGACGGAACCGATGAGGGTGGTCGTGGGGTGCGGTTGTTCGGGGACGGCCGCCGGGGCGGCGCGTGGTCGTGGAGGGTGAAGGGGGGTGGCGGGAGGGGAGGTGTCAGCCGTGGCCAAGAGGCACTTCCGAAGCACGAGGGGTGGTCCGTGCGGGGTCGTCCCCGCGTCGAATTCCGGACTCTAACGGCCCGAAACGGGCCGCCACCGCGCTGCGCGGGAAACTTCCCCCGCCCGAGGGAACCGGCGTTCCCTGTTACCACTCCCCGGTGCCCCGGACGGCCCTCCGGCCGTCACCAGTCGCTGCGGGAGGAGGAACTCGACGTGAACTTCCGTACGACGTAGACCAGTCCGCCGACCAGGGCGACGAAGACCAGCACCTTGAACAGCAGGCCGATCACGAACCCGACGACGCTCGCTATCAGCCCGCCGAACACGACGAGGGCGATGACCGGCACCGCCACCCACTTCACCCACCACGGCAGTCCTGCCAGGATCTCTCGCATCGCCCTTGTCTCCATCTGTGCGCCGGCCGGCGGCCCTTTCGGCCACCGGCCCTTTCGGATGTCTTCGATGCTAGATCCCCGAGGGGGCCTCGCGGGGGCCTCGCACCCCTTGTCCTCCCCTGACCCGTCCCCTAGGGGAAGAGGCGGTTCCGACGTCCGCTGCGAGGTGGAGACGCGGCCCCGTGTCTCAGCCTTCCGGCGGGGAGAACACCACGAGCACCCGCAGGTCCTCGCTGATGTGGTGGAACTTGTGGGCGACCCCGGCCGGTACGTAGACCACGCTGCCGCGCGCCACCTCCGTGGTCTCCATGCCGACGGTGATCGACGCGCGCCCGCTGACCACGAAGTAGACCTCGTCCTGGTTGTGCGGGTTCTGCGGGTCGTGGGTACCGGCGTCGAGCGCGTACAGACCGACCGACATGTTCCGCTCGTGCAGGAACTGCAGGTAGGCACCGTCGTTGGCGGCTCGCTCCGCCTCCAGTTCGTCCAGCCGGAATGCCTTCATCGCCCTCATCCCGCTCATGGCCCGTGTGGGCCGTCGATCTCTCTGGAACGATCAGACACATGAAGATTTTCGTAGTCAAGACGATCGCCAACGCGGGCGCCCTGGCGGTCGCCGTCTGGCTGCTGGACAAGATCACCCTGACCGGTGACAGCACGGGTAAGAAGGTCGGCACCCTGCTGATCGTCGCGCTGCTCTTCGGCCTGGTGAACTTCCTGGTCAAGCCGGTCGTGAAGGTGCTCACCTTCCCGCTGTTCATCCTGACGCTCGGTCTGATCACCTTGGTCGTCAACGCCCTGATGCTGCTGCTCACCTCGTGGCTGGCCGACAAGTTCGACCTGAGTTTCCACGTGGAGGGCTTCTGGACGGCCGTCGTGGGCGGTCTGATCATCTCCGTCGTCTCCTGGGCGCTGAACCTCGCCCTGCCCGACGGGGACTGACTCCCCGATGGCCTATCGCGTCTGTTTCGTCTGCACCGGCAACATCTGCCGCTCGCCGATGGCCGAATCGGTGTTCCACGCGCGCGTGGAGGACGCCGGGCTCGGTCACCTCGTCGAGGTCGACAGCGCCGGTACGGACAGCTGGCACGAGGGCGAGGACGCCGACCCGCGCACGGTCGCCGTCCTCCGGGAGCACGGATACGCCGCCGGCCACACGGCACGCCGTTTCGTCCGCTCCTGGTTCGCGGATCTCGATCTCGTGATCGCCCTCGACTCCGGCCATCTCAAGGCCCTGCGCCGGCTCGCCCCGACCCCTCAGGACGCCGCGAAGGTACGCCTCCTGCGCGCTTTCGACCCAGCCGCGGACCCGGACGACCTGGACGTCCCCGACCCGTACTACGGGGGCCGGGAGGGCTTCGACGAGTGTCTTGAGATGGTGGAGGCGGCGAGCGACGGTCTGCTCGCCGCCGTACGGCAGGACCTGGAAGGACGGACGACATGAGCGACACAGGCGCCCCCGGGGCAATAGGCGACGGCACGCGCGCGGTGCGTGCCGGGCTGCCCGAGCCCGTCAAGTACGAGCCTGCGCTGCCCGGACCGGTCTTCGCCGCCCACTACCACCTCCCCGGCGAGCCGACCGGCCCGTACACCTACGGCCGCGACGAGAACCCCACCTGGACGCTCCTGGAGCGTGCCGTGGCCGAGCTGGAGGCGCCCGGCGAGGACGGCGTCGAGACCCTGGCGTTCGCCTCCGGGATGGCGGCGGTCTCGGCCGTCCTCTTCTCCCAGCTGCGCTCCGGCGACACGGTCGTCCTCCCCGACGACGGCTATCAGGCGCTGTCCCTGGTCCGCGCCCAGTTGGAGGCGTACGACATCGCGGTGCGCACCGCGCCGACCGGCGGGGACGCGCAGCTGGAGGTGCTGGACGGGGCGAAGCTGCTGTGGATCGAGACGCCGTCGAACCCGGAGCTCGACGTGTGCGACATCCGGCGGCTCGCCGACGAGGCGCACGCGCGGGGTGCCCTGGTCGCCGTCGACAACACGCTCGCCACGCCGCTCGGACAGCGCCCGCTGGAACTCGGCGCGGACTTCTCGGTGGCGAGCGGCACGAAGCAGCTCAGCGGGCACGGTGACGTCCTCCTCGGGTACGTCACGGGCCGCGCGGGGGAGGCCCTGACGGCCGTCCGCCGCTGGCGCAAGATCGTCGGGGCGATCCCGGGGCCGATGGAGGCGTGGCTCGGGCACCGGTCGCTGGCGACGCTGGCGCTGCGCGCGGAGCGGCAGAGCACGACCGCGCTGGCCGTCGCCGAGGCGCTGAAGGGGCGTCCGGAGGTGCTGGCGCTGCGGTATCCGGGGCTGCCGGACGACCCCTCGCACGAGGTCGCCTCACGGCAGATGCGCCGCTACGGGTGTGTCGTGTCGTTCACCCTGGACTCACGCGCGCGTGCGGAACGCTTCCTGGAGGCCCTGCGGTTCGTGGACGACGCGACGAGCTTCGGCGGTGTGCGCTCCTCGGCCGAGCGGCGCGGGCGCTGGGGCGGTGACGCGGTCCCGGAGGGCTTCGTGCGGCTCTCGGTCGGCACCGAGGACACCGAGGATCTCGTGGCGGACGTGCTGCGGGCCCTGGAGGAGTCGGCTCGCTGAGGCTGCCGAGCGCGAGGGCGGGGGCGGGGGCGGGGGCGGGGCAGGGTCGGGGAGGCCGTCCGGGCCGACGTGGTCGGCGGACGGTCCGAGCCTCCCCCCTCGTGGTTCGGACCGTCCTCGGTTCCGCGCCACCCCCCAGGTGCTGTGCGCCGAGAACCGCGCGAACAAGGCTAGTTGACTCAGTGTCAGTGTCCAATCACAGTAGCGACAGCAAGCTATCCGCATATTTATGGTTGTGCCCTGCGTCAGCACCGGGAGGGGAGCGGGCCATGGATCTGGCCTTGCTGCGCACCTTCGTGACCGTGCACCGGGCCGGATCCTTCACCCGTGCCGCCGCGCTGCTCGGTCTCTCCCAGCCCGCCGTCACCTCACAGATCAGGACCCTGGAACGGCAGGTCGGCCGCCCGCTGTTCCTGCGCCAGGCCCGGGGCGTCACCCCGACGACGATCGGCGACGAGCTCGCCCACAAGGCCGCCCCGCACCTCGACGCACTCGTGCAGATCGCCGAGACCGGCCTTGACTCGGACTCCTCGCTGCGCACCCTGCACCTTGCCGGACCACCCGAGTTCACCGCCGAACAGGCCCTGCCCGCGCTCACCGAACTCACCGGCGAGGACGGCCAGGGGCTGGCCCTGCGTGCCTCCTTCGGCACCGCCGAGGAGGTCCTGGAGGGGCTCGCCGCCGGACACCACGACCTCGCGATCAGCACGGCCCGCCCCCGCGGCATGCTGCTGACCGCCACCCCGCTGTGCGACGAGGAGCACGTCCTGATCGCCGCCCCGCGCTGGGCCGCGCAGATCAGCGCCGGCGATCCGTACCCCACGGACGGCTCCGCCCTGGAGAACCTGCCCGTCGTCGAGGTCCACGAGTCGCTGCCCCTCGTCGCCCGCTACTGGGCCTCCGTCTTCGACTCCCTCCCGGCCGCCTCCGGCACGGTGATCGTCCCCGACCTGCGAGCGGTCCTGGCCTGCACGGTCGCAGGCGCCGGGGTCACGGTGCTGCCCCGCTATCTCTGCGCGGGCGCCCTGGAACGCGGAGAGGTCGTCGCTCTGCACGATCCGCCGGTGCCGCCGCTGCGGACGTACTTCCTGGTCGTGCGCACAGGGACGCTGGCGATGCCGCACATAGCGCGGGCGTACGAGCGGCTGCTGAGAGCGGGGGCGGAGTGGCGGTGAGGCCCTCCGCGGCGGCGGGTGTTTCACGTGAAACCACAGGGGATGTTTCACGTGGAACCAAGCGGGCCACATTCCTCCCATGACCGTCCGACCCGTGGTCAAACGCACCGCCCGCGCCGTTCTCCTGGACGGCGACGACCTGGTCCTGATCAAGCGCACCAAGCCCGGCATGGACCCCTACTGGCTCACCCCCGGAGGGGGCGTCGAACCGTACGACGAGACCGTCGTGGAAGCCCTGCACCGCGAGGTGCACGAGGAACTCGGCGCGAAGATCACCGATGTAGTCCCCTGCTTCGTCGACACCGTCGAGCACATCGGCGCGGACGGTGGCGCCACCGGAGTGAAGGTGCAGCACTTCTTCGTCTGCCACCTCGCGTCCATGGACCCTGCCCTGCGACACGGCCCCGAGGTCGACGAGCCCATCGGGGAGTACGAGATCGTCCGCGTGCCGTTCACCCGGGTCGGGATCGCCTCCGTCCATCTCGTGCCGCTGTCGCTGCGGCACTATCTGGACGGCAACATCGAGGGCGTCCGCGCGATGCACGCGCCCGACCTCGGTTAACCGGCGGCGACCAGCTCAGCCACCGAGTCGTGCCGTATCCGTTCCTTCGGTATGCCCACACCGCGCAGGGCGTCCACACCGCTGCGGATCATGCCGACCGGGCCGGAGAGGTAGGCGTCGTACTCGTCCCAGGGGCCGAATGTACGGATCGCGTCCGGCAGTTGGAGCAGGCCGTGCTTGTCGACCACCGGACGGACCTCCAGCCAGGAGTGGGACTGCTTGAGCCGGAGCATCGTGTCGATGTCGTAGAGGTCGTGGTCGGTGCGGGCGCCGTAGAAGACCTCCATCCGGCGCCGGGTGCCGTGTTCGGCGACGTCCTCGACCAGGGCCTTGATGGGCGCGATGCCGGTACCGCCGCCGAGGCAGAGCAGCCCGCTGTCACGCGTGTGGTCGATCGTCATCGACCCGGCCGGCGGGCCCAGCCGGATCACGTCACCGGGCTGGGCACGGTGCACGAGTGCGTTGGAGACCCAGCCCGCCGGGATCGCCTTCACGTGGAACGAGAGCAGTCCGTCGGAGCGGGGCGCGGAGGCGAAGGAGTAGTGCCGCCAGATCCGCGGCCACCACGGCGTCTCCAGGCTCGCGTACTGCCCGGCGAGGAACGGGTACGGCTGGTTCGGCCGGACGGTGAGGATCGCGATGTCCTGCGTCCTGAGCTCGTGCGAGACGACCTCTGCCTGCCACCAGGCCGGTGCGCGCAGTTCGTCGACGGCCGCCGCGTCGATCATCACCTGGGAGATCGTCGTGTACGTCCGCACCCAGGCGGCCTCCGTCTCCGGCTCCCACACGGAGTCGGCGTACTTGGCGAGCGACTCGATGAGGCACTCGCCGACGGCGGGGTAGTGCTCGGGCCGGGTGCCGTACTTGCGGTGCCCCCGCCCGAGGTTCTGGAGATAGCCGACGAGCACCGGTGTGTTGTCGATGTGCTCGGCGGCCGTCAGCAGCGCCTTCAGCAGTCGGTCGCGCTGGGCGTCCATCGCGGGCGGGAAGAGCGGGCGCAGGTCCGGGTGGCGGACGAAGAGCAGCGCGTAGAAGTACGAGGTGACCTTGTCGGACACGTCACCGATGGCAGCCATGGTCCGGCGGATCAGCACGGCGTCCGGAGAACCCTCGGCGACGGGCTGCGGTTCGCTGACCGGCAGCTCCTCGGGGTTGAACCCCGGGGAGGGCTCCGTCCGGAGCGGGTCTGCGGCGGACGGCCGGGGGAAGTCTGCTGCGGGCCGGAAGGCATCCGGCACGAACGAACCGGCGGGCTCGGAGGGCTGAGGGTCGTTCTGGAGAGGCTCTGCCTCGGGCCGTGGGGCGTCCTGGACAGGCGTGAAATGGGCCTCTTCTTCGGGCCGAGCGTCGTGCGAAGCGGGCGCGAGGAGGTCCTCGGCTTCTGCCGGGAGGCTCTCCGGGGCGGGTGTCCGGGGGAACTCTGTCTCGGTCGGCAGGATCGCCGAAGGGAACGGCCGGGAGAACGTGTCCTGGGCGGGCGACTCGAAGGAGTCGGCCTCGGGATACGCGGCGGGCTGGGGGGACGTCCGCGGGGCCTCCGTGAAGGCCGGTCGGGGCTGCTCGGCAGGCGTCGGGCGGAGGGCTTCAGCCGGCGAGGGACCACTCGGGGCCGTGCGCTGGGCCGGTACCTGGAGGGGCTCGGACGCGGTGTGCGAGGCGTCGGTGTACGAGCGGGACGGTATGGGGGACACCAGGGGCGGCACCGCCGTCGCGGGCGCCGGTATGAGCTTGGGGAGCACGGTCATGGCCGTCGGCTCGGAGGGTGCCGGTGTCTGCGGCGGGCTTGTTCGGGCCTCGGCGTCTGCTTGGCCGACGTGCTGGGGCGCGGCCTCGGCGGGCGTCGCCGTACCGCGGCCCACGGGGCGCAGCCCGGCCAGCCGCCTGCCTTCGGTGCCCTGCGGTTCGGTGCCTTGCGGCTCGGTACCGGGAGCCGACGACGGCTGCTTGCGCGGCTTGAACCAACCGTCCCCGCCGCCGGACGTGCCGTTGTCGGCCGACGTGGTGACCGGAGCATCCATGGTGTGCCTCGCCTCGAACATCTTTCGGTCGGTCTGCACTCCCTCCTCGGGAAGTGCCTGCTCCCCCACAACGGCCGTGCCTATCGGTCAGGTTCCTCAGCCGCTTCGCCCACTGGGCAGCATCCCACCCCCACCCGGATGCTCTGGCCGTATCACCGCGAATGCGGGCCCTCGATCGCTCCGTCCCTCTAGGCTTCGTCACCTCAATCGGAGTCGACCATACCGGCCGCAGTCGACCACACAACCCCCGCCTTCCCCTCACCGGGGTCTTACCCAGGGGCGATTCGGTGTTTCACTCAACTACCGGGCACGGCACGCCACTTCGTGGACATCCCACAGCTCCCTCCTTCAGCCCACGGCACGATTCCGCCGTCCTACGGCCCTTCGGCCACCGATGTTTCACGTGAAACACCCTCTGCCATTGCTGGTTTCACGTGAAACAACAAGTGTCCCTCCTAGTCGCCTGGCACGTTCCCACGGCATGGCCAAAACCACGTGTGCCTCCTGGGAAACAGGTGGACGCCGGACGCACCGGTCGGACAGCCTGACCTGCGTGTCGACTCCTTCCCCCACCGCTCTTCCCATCCGCCGTCTGACGCGCCGTGACCTTCTCGCGTGCGCGGACTTGTCCGAGGATCGGGGGTGGCCGCGCGAGGAACACAAGTGGGGCCTCCTCCTCACCGCTGGGAAGGGGTACGGCATCGACGCCCCTGACGGCGGTCTGCTGGCCGCGTGCGTCGTCACCGACTACGGCCCTCAGGAGCGCCCCGACCTGGCGGCGATCGGCATGGTGCTCGTCGCCGAGCGGCACGCCCGGCAGGGCGCCGGACGCCGGTTGATGCGGCACGTCGTCTCGGTGATGGGCACGACTCCGCTGACCCTGCACGCGACGCCGAACGGCCGCCCGCTGTACGAGGAGCTGGGCTTCAAGGTGACCGGCGGGGCCGAGATGCTGGTCGGCCACCTCACCCCGGCCGGGGCCCCGCCCTCGGTGGCCACCAGGGCGGCGACGGCCGAGGACCTCACGGAGATCCTGCGGCTGGACGAGGGGGTGTTCGGCTCCGACCGGACCCACATGATCACCCGGCTGCCCGCCTTCGCCGACCAGTTGAGGGTCGCGACGGCCGACGGCCGGATCATCGGCTACGCCGCCGCCTGGCCCAACATGGACACGCACGTCGTGGGCCCGCTGATCGCCCGCGACACGGAGACCGCGAAGGCCCTGGTCGCCTCCCTCGCCGCCCACACCGGCCGTCCGCTGCGCACCGACATCGACGTACGGCACGAGGAACTGCTGGCCTGGCTGAAGGGCCGGGGTTTGGCGTCGGTCGCCTTCAACGCCGTGATGACGTACGGGATTCCGGAACTCCCGGGCGACTGGACCCGGCGGTTCGCTCCGCTGACGGTGGCGGCGGGCTGAGTCGACGCGTCGAGGCCGGTCCCCCTGGCTCTTCGGGGGACCGGCCTCGGTGGTTCGGCGGTGTGCCGGGGTCAGTGATGGGCTGTGGTCGGCTGCGGGGTCTGCTCTGTCCGCGCCCCCGCGATCACCGTGCTCGGAGTGCCGTCGCGGCGTTCCAGAGCGGCCGAGAGGACCGCGAGGAGGAGGGCGGACACGGCGAGGGCGGCGCCGACCCAGTTCGGGGCGGTGTAGCCGTGGCCCGCGTCGATGACGAGGCCGCCGAGCCAGGCCGCGAGGGCGTTGCCGAGGTTGAAGGCACCGATGTTCACGGCCGAGGCCAGCGTCGGAGCGCCGTGGGCCTGGTCCAGGACACGCTTCTGGAGCGGCGGCACGGTCGCGAAGCCCAGGGCACCGATCAGGGCGATGGTGACGGCCGCGAGCGCCTTGTGGTGGGCGGTGAGGGTGAAGAGGGCCAGGACGACCGCCAGGGCGCCCAGCGAGACGTACAGCATCGGCATGAGGGCGCGGTCGGCGTACCGGCCGCCGACGAGGTTCCCCGCGACCATGCCGAGGCCGAAGAGGACCAGCAGCCAGGTGACGGAGCCGTCGGCGAAACCGGTGACATGGGTCATCATCGGCGCGATGTAGGTGACGGCCGCGAAGACGCCGCCGAAGCCGAGGACGGTCATCGCCATGGCGAGCAGGACCTGGGCGTTCTTGAAGACGGCGAGTTCGTGCCGGAGGTGGACCCCTTCGGGCTTGGGCAGGTCGGGGACGAGGCGGGCGACACCGGCCAGGCCGAGCACGCCCAGGGCGGCGACGAGCGCGAAGGTGGCACGCCAGCTGACGTGCTGCCCGACGAGCGTGCCGAGCGGGACACCGACGACGTTGGCGACGGTCAGGCCGGTGAACATCATCGCGATGGCGCCGGCCTTCTTGTCGGGGGCGACCAGGTCGGCCGCGACGACCGCGCCGATGCCGAAGAAGGCGCCGTGGGCGAGCGAGGCGACCACGCGGCCGACGAGCATCACGGAGAAGACGGGGGCGGCGGCGGAGAGCACGTTGCCCACGATGAACAGCCCCATCAGCAGCATCAGCATCCGCTTGCGGGGGACTTTGGTGCCGAGGGCGGTCATCAGCGGGGCGCCGATCATCACGCCGAGGGCGTAGCCGGTCACGAGGTAGCCCGCGGTGGGGATGGAGACCCCGTAGTCGGCGGCGACCTCGGGCAGCAGCCCCATGATCACGAACTCGGTCGTGCCGATGCCGAAGGCCCCGATCGCGAGAGCCAGAAGCGCGAGAGGCATGGAGGGTGACACCTTCCCTTGTTGATTGCATGAGCATTGATTGCGCGAGCGGCTTACCTTCCAAAACAATACTTGCAGACGCGCTATATCTGCAAGCGCACACTATTGCGATGCTGCCCTATCCTGGGAGCACCGCCCGGGACGGAGGGAAGAACCCATGACCGCGACCGACCCCGCACTGACCGCCCTCGCCCAGGGCTGGTGCGCCCTCTCGCTGCTGCACGGAAGGATCGAGGGGAACATCGAGCGCGCCCTCCAGACCGGCCACGAGCTGAGCGTGCGCGAGTACTCCCTGCTGAACGTGCTCAGCCGGCAGCACGACGGGGACGGCGGCCATCTCCAGATGAAGCAGGTCGCCGACGCGGTCGTCCTGAGCCAGAGCGCGACCACCCGCCTGGTGACCCGGCTCGAAGACCGCGGACTCCTGGAGCGCTACCTCTGCCCCACCGACCGCCGGGGCATCTACACGAACGTCACCGAGGCGGGGCTGAAGCTGCTGGAGGAGGCGCGGCCGACCAACGACCGGGCGCTGCGCGAGGCGCTCGACGAGGCGGCCAAGGACCCTGAACTGGCCTCGCTCGTAGGGGTCATGGAGGCCCTGAAAGCGCCCGTCACCCCGTAGAACGCGCACGTAGGCTTCTGGCCATGGGAGACCTTGGAACATCCGGCCTGACCATCCGGGACGCCCGCATCGACGACCTTCCGGCGATCGTCGCCCTCCTCGCGGACGATCCGCTGGGCGCCCAGCGTGAGTCGCCGGACGACCTCACGCCCTACCTGGCCGCCTTCGAGCGGCTCGACCGAGACCCTCACCAGCACCTGGTGGTCGCCGTCCGCGAGGGCCAGGTCGTCGGGACGCTCCAGCTCACGATCGTCCCCGGACTCTCCCGCAAGGGCAGTACGCGTTCGATCATCGAGGCCGTGCGGGTCCGGGGCGACGAACGCGGCAGCGGGCTGGGGACACGGTTCGTCGAGTGGGCGGTCGAGGAGTCCCGGCGGGAAGGGTGCCAGTTGGTGCAGCTGACCTCGGACGTATCGCGGGTCGACGCGCACCGGTTCTACGAGCGGCTGGGGTTCGTGGCCTCGCATGTGGGGTTCAAGCTGGCGCTGTGAGGGCGTCTGGGTGTTTCACGTGAAACAGGAGCCTTTGATGCCTGGGGTGTGTTTCACGTGAAACACACCCCCGTTCCACCTCAGCCGATCCCCCGCCATCCCTCCGGATCGACCCCGCCGGGCACGGCGGTCTCGTCGTCGTACGGCTCACGGGTGAACACGAACGAGCCGAGGTCCAGGTGGCTCAGGGTTCCGTCCGGGCGGCGTACGGGCGTCAGGCGTTCCCCGGCGTAGTAGCCCTCCAGACCGGTCCAGGTGCCGTCGCCGTTCGGCTCGAAGCGGGACTGGCGGCCGGCGCGGGCGAGGGGGAGCAGGGAGAGCAGGCCGTCCGCGGTCCAGCGCAGGGCGAATCCGTGGGTTCCCCAGTACCACGGGCCGACCAGCTCCAGGACGCCCGGATCGACGGCCTGGAGCGGCTTCCAGGGCTCCGGGACACGGGGTTCGGCCTCCGCGACGATACGGACGAGATCGGCGCCCAGAGAGGCCAGGAGCGGCCCCGAGGTGCAGTTGGCGAGGGCGACCGCGGCGACGTCGTCGGCCACGGCGAGGGTGAGGTTGGCGAGGTAGCCCGGGAGGGAGCCGGAGTGGCCCACGAGGAGGCGGCCGTCCTGGTGCTGGACCTGGAGCCCGAGGCCGTACCCGGCCCCCACGGCGAGATCCATGGTCTCGGACGGCACCGCCGGGGCGCGCATCTCCCGTACCGTCCCGGCGCTCAGCACCCGGTCGTCTCCGTTCGCCAGGAACACGGCGAACCGCGCCAGGTCCCGGGTCGTCGACCAGAGCTGTCCCGCCGGGGCCATCCTGCCGAGGTCCTCCACGGGTTCCGGAAGCAGCGCGTCGGCCCAGGGGTGCACCGCCCAGCCGCCCGCGTACGGCGTCTCGGGGCGAGCGCCCGTCCGGTCGAGGCCCAGAGGTTCGAGCACTTCACGCCGGAGTACGTCCTCCCAGGGGGCGCCCCTCAGCTCCTCGACCAGCGCGCCGAGCAGGGTGTAACCGGGGTTGGAGTAGTGGAACCGCCGTCCGCCGGGGTGGAGTGACGGCCGCTCGCCCAGCACATCGGCGAGTGCGGGCCGCAGCTCCCCCGGCGTCCGCTCCCACCAGGGCCCCGGCGACTCCGCGGCCAACCCGCCGGTGTGCGCGAGGAGTTCGGCGACGGTCACCTCCCCCACCCCGGTGCCGGGCAGGTGCTTCTCCAGCGGGTCACCGAGGTCGAGCAGCCCTTCGTCCCGCAGCCGCATCACGAGGACGGCGGTGAACGCCTTGGTGATCGACCCGATCCGGTACTGCACGTTCCCGTCAGGTCCGTGCCCGTCGACCGAGGTACGGGACCCCTCCCACACCACTTTCCCGCCCCGCACGACGGCGGCGACGAGCGACGGGGCCCGCCCTTCGGACTGGGCGAGGGCGATGCGGTGCAGCAGCGCGCGCCGGGTGGCGGGCAGCAGCTCTTCCTGAGGTGTCGTCATGGACCCCAGTGCATCAGGTCTGTGCCATGTCCACGAAACGAGAATAGTGACCCTGAAAGGCGACGGTGATCGTGGCCGTCGGGCCGTTTCGGTGCTTGCCGACGATGATGTCTGCCTCGCCCGCGCGGGGGGACTCCTTCTCGTAGGCGTCCTCGCGGTGCAGGAGGATGACCATGTCGGCGTCCTGCTCGATGGAACCGGACTCACGGAGGTCGGAGACCATCGGCTTCTTGTCGGTGCGCTGTTCGGGACCTCGGTTGAGCTGCGAGAGCGCGATGACCGGGACTTCGAGTTCCTTGGCGAGGAGCTTGAGGTTACGGGACATGTCCGAGACCTCCTGCTGACGGCTCTCGGAGCGTCCCTTGCCGCCGGCCTGCATGAGCTGGAGGTAGTCGATGATAACGAGCTTGATGTCGTTGCGCTGCTTCAGGCGCCGGCACTTCGCGCGGATCTCCATCATCGAGAGGTTCGGCGAGTCGTCGATGTAGAGGGGCGCCGCGGAGACCTCGGGCATACGGCGCGCTAGCCGTGTCCAGTCCTCGTCGGTCATCGTGCCGGAGCGCATGTGGTGCAGGGCGACCCGTGCTTCGGCGGACAGCAGGCGCATCGCGATCTCGTTGCGGCCCATTTCGAGGGAGAAGATGACGCTTGCGAGGTTGTTCTTGATCGACGCCGCGCGCGCGAAGTCCAGCGCGAGCGTCGACTTGCCCATGGCGGGACGGGCCGCGATGACGATCATCTGGCCGGGGTGCAGGCCGTTCGTGAGGGAGTCGAGGTCGGTGAAGCCGGTCGGTACACCGGTCATCTCCCCGCTGCGCGACCCGATCACCTCGATCTCGTCGAGCGCGCCCTCCATGATGTCGCCGAGCGGCAGGTAGTCCTCGCTGGTGCGCTGCTCGGTGACGGCGTAGATCTCCGCCTGGGCGCGGTTGACGATCTCGTCGACGTCGTCGTCACCCGCGTATCCCATCTGGGTGATCCGCGTCCCCGCCTCGACCAGCCGGCGCAGCACCGCCCGCTCGTGCACGATCTCCGCGTAGTACTCGGCGTTCGCCGCGGTCGGCACGGTCTGGACGAGGGTGTGCAGGTACGGCGCCCCGCCCACCTTGTTGATCTCGCCGCGTTTGGTCAGCTCGGCGGCGACCGTGATGGGGTCGGCGGGCTCGCCCTTGGCGTAGATGTCGAGGATGGCCGCGTAGATGGTCTCGTGGGCCGGTTTGTAGAAGTCGTGGCCCTTGAGGATCTCGACGACGTCGGCGATGGCGTCCTTGGACAGGAGCATGCCGCCGAGGACGGACTGCTCGGCGTCGAGGTCCTGCGGCGGGACGCGCTCGAAGGCCGCCGCGCCGTCCCACTCGCCGTCCTCCCGGCCCCGCTCGTGCTGGTCGTCCCGGCCGCGCCTGCCCTCGCCCCGGCCTCGGCCGCCCCCCTCGCCCCGGCGACGCGTCGAGGGGAGACGATCGCTGGGGCCGCTGTCCGCCCACGGGTCGTCCAAGGGCTCGGAAATGCTCACCGAGCGACCTCCTCCCGTCCGCCGAGCGGACCTCGCCGTGCCTTCATTTCTACGGCACGGCACTGACAAATGAGAGGCCCGACTCCGGTTGCGGCGCGTCGGTTTTGCGGGGGTTTCCCAGGCCGACGGACGGAGCGGGCGCCGGACCACGTTAGGCCCGTATGCACCGTCAGCCAATCTGGTTATCCACAGGCCATGTGGACGACGGCCCGGATGCTGTGGACAACTCCTCGAAACCTGTGCACGAGCCGGTGGACAGTGCTGTGAACAAGCCCTCGACTTTTTTTCCCGACCCCCTCTGACCTGCAACGTTCCCATCCACTGGCTGTGCAGAAGAAAAACTTTCCCAGTCGGCCCAAGATGACCTCGAACAGCGCACGAAAGGACACGGAGCGAGACGATCAGTAAGGACTCAATCCGTATTGCGACTCTTACCTGTGGACGATTAGATTGGTGTTCATGACATCGGCCCCCACGACCACCAAGGCCACCGGACGCCGGCACGACCGAGAGATCGTCGCGCTGGCCGTCCCCGCCTTCGGCGCACTCGTCGCCGAGCCCCTCTTCGTCCTCGCCGACAGCGCGATCGTGGGCCACCTCGGCACGGCACAGCTCGCCGGGCTCGGTGTCGCCTCCGCCCTGCTGACGACCGCCGTCAGCATCTTCGTGTTCCTCGCCTACGCCACCACGGCCGCCGTCGCACGCCGAGCGGGCGCCGGTGACCTCGCCGCCGCGATCCGCCAGGGCATCGACGGCATCTGGCTCGCCCTGCTGCTCGGCGTCGGCGTGATCATCGCCGTCCTGCCCTCCGCTCGCGTCCTGGTCGACCTCTTCGGCGCCTCCGCGACGGCCGCGCCCTACGCGATCACCTATCTGCGCATCGCCGCCCTCGGCATACCGGCGATGCTGATCGTCCTCGCCGCGACCGGTGTCCTGCGAGGCCTCCAGGACACCAGGACCCCGCTCTACGTCGCCGTCGCGGGCTTCGTCGCCAACGCGGGCCTGAACGCCGGGCTCGTCTACGGCGCCGATCTGGGCATCGCGGGTTCCGCCTGGGGCACCGTCATCGCACAGTGGGGCATGGCCGCCGCCTATCTCGTGGTCGTCGTCCGGGGCTCCCGTCGGTACGGGGTCTCGCTGCGTCCGGACGCCGCCGGGATCAAGGCCTCAGCGCAGGCCGGGGCTCCCCTGCTGGTCCGTACGCTCTCCTTGCGGGCCATGCTGATGATCGCGACCGCGGTCGCCGCGCGGCTCGGGGACGCGGACATCGCCGCCCACCAGATCGTGCTGTCTCTGTGGAGCCTGCTCGCCTTCGCCCTCGACGCCATCGCGATCGCCGGGCAAGCCATCATCGGCCGGTATCTGGGAGCCGGTGACGCCGAGGGCGCCCGGCGCGTCTGCCGACGCATGGTGGAGTGGGGCATCGCTGTCGGCGTCGGCCTCGGCATCCTCGTCGTCCTCACCCGCCCCCTGTTCCTCCCCCTGTTCACCAGCGACTCCGTGGTGAAGGACGCCGCTCTCCCCGCCTTGATCATCGTCGCCCTCTCCCAGCCCGTCAGCGGCATCGTCTTCGTCCTCGACGGCGTCCTCATGGGCGCGGGCGACGGCCCCTACCTGGCGGGCGCGATGCTCCTGACTCTGGCGGTCTTCACCCCGGCGGCCCTGCTCGTACCGGTCGTGGGCGGCGGTCTGACGGCCGTCTGGGGAGCGATGACGCTGATGATGACGATCCGCATGCTGACGCTGTGGCTGCGTACGCGTTCGGGCCGCTGGGTGGTGACGGGAGCGACGCGCTGAGCGTTTCACGTGAAACATCGGCTGGTTTCACGTGAAACATCGCTCCTCCGAGCACACGAAAAGGGGCCGTACCCATCGGGTACGGCCCCTTTCTCAGCTACTCAAGCCGAGCACCGCGTCACGCGGCAACGACCTCGATGCTGACCTTGGCGGCCACCTCGGGGTGCAGACGCACGGTCGTCTCGTGGGCGCCCAGGGTCTTGATGGGCGTGCCGAGCTCGACGCGGCGCTTGTCGACCTTCGGGCCACCGGCGGCGGCGATCGCCGAGGCGACGTCGGCCGGGGTGACGGAACCGAAGAGACGGCCGGCGTCGCCGGAGCGAACGGCCAGACGGACCTTCACACCTTCGAGCTGGGCCTTGACGCTGTTGGCCTGCTCGATGGTCTGGATCTCGTGGATCTTGCGAGCGCGACGGATCTGCTCGACGTCCTTCTCGCCACCCTTGGTCCAACGGATCGCGAAGTTCCGCGGGATCAGGTAGTTGCGAGCGTAGCCGTCCTTGACGTCGACGACGTCACCCGCGGCGCCGAGGCCGGAGACCTCGTGAGTGAGGATGATCTTCATGTGTCGGTCACCCTTCCTTTATCGCGCCTGGGCGGTGTACGGCAGCAGCGCCATCTCACGGCTGTTCTTGACGGCCGTGGCGACGTCACGCTGGTGCTGCGTGCAGTTGCCGGTCACGCGGCGGGCACGGATCTTGCCGCGGTCGGAAATGAACTTCCGCAGCATGTTCGTGTCCTTGTAGTCCACGTACTGGACCTTGTCCTTGCAGAAAGCGCAGACCTTTTTCTTAGGCTTGCGCACAGGCGGCTTCGCCATGGTGTTTCTCCTGTGTGATCAAGAAGTTGGGGTAAGCCCGCCCTAGAAGGGGGGCTCGTCCGAGTAGCCGCCGCCGGCCTGGCCGCCGCCGGAGTTTCCACCCCAGCCGCCGCCACCGCCCTGGTTGCCGCCGGCGGGAGCACCGCTCGCCCACGGGTCGTCGGCCGGAGC